>JACDBS010000050.1 GCA_013694795.1 Chloroflexota bacterium
TCCAATGGGTGCGTCTCGCTGATGTCGGCCAGCATGCCCAGCGCTGCCGGCGTCGCCCCGGCAAGGACGAAGAGGCCACCCATCGCGACGAGCACCAGGCCGATGCGGACGAGAATCGGCCACGCGGCCGAGTGGTTGATCCCCCAGACGGCGCCCACCATCACCAGTCCGCCAAGGATGCCGACGCCGATGATCGTGGTGCGTCGGTAGCGCCGGAAGAGGTTGCCCCACACGAAGATGCCGGCGAAGAAGACAACGAGCGCTACGGCCAGACCGATGCTGACCTGGCTCGGCTCGAAGCCGCCCATGAGCAACTGGTCATCGAAGCGGGGATCCGGGTTCTCGCGCACCAGTTGGAAGACGCTCTGCGTCGTCCACGCCCCGATGATCGCGTTGAGCGCGATCCACGTCGGCGCCAGCAGCCACACGCCCGAGGTCGCCAGGAGCCGCCCATAGCGACGCAGGTCGAAGCCCGACGGGCGGACCTCGCCGGAGCTGACCGGGCGCTCCTCGGCCGCCTCCTGTGCCGTCGCGTCCGGCTGCATCGGTCGCACCCCGTAGCGGTAGATCGCGAACGACACGCCGTAGACGATTGCGTTGGCCAGGAATGCGCCGCGGCCCAGAGTGTCGAAGAGCGGTCCTGCCGCCACTGCCCCGACTCCCAGGCCGGCGATCGTCGCTGCCTCGAAGCGCGCCACCGACCGGCCGCGCAGCACCTGGTTGCCCGAGGTGGCGATGGCGATGTAGCCAAGGATCGAGGGAATGCTGGCCGCCGCCGCCATGCCCTCCACCCAGCGCGTGCCGCCCAGGAGCCAGAGGTCGGTGGTCAGTGCCGTCACGATCACCGCGATCGCCCCGAGCACCGGCCCGACCTGCATGATGCGGTGCGCGCCCATCCGGTCGGAGAGGACCCCGAAGGCGGGCGAGAGCACCAGCTCTGCCGCGAAGTACGATGCGGTCATGATGCCGGCCACCGACCCGCTCACCTCGGGACCGCCGAAGTCGGGGAGCTGGGCAAGGTAATAAAGCAGCATCGCCCCGGTCAGACCGGTGCTGAAACGGAGCGTGAAGGTCCCGAGGAGGACCGCATTCATGGAGCGTTGCATCGGCCGCCAAGTATGCCGAGCCCGCGGCGGCCGCGCCTCGCGCGTGATGGAACGACGAAGCGCGCCCGCCCCGTGGGGGACGAGCGCGCTCTCGTTGCCTGGGTCAGGTGCCGGTGCCGGCGCTGAGGGCAGAGAGGCCGAAGGCCTCTTCGAGCGCCTCGACCGGACGGAAGCCGACGGCCGCCTTCGGAGGCTCGCCGGGCGCGAACATGGCGACGGTCGGGATGCTCATGATCCCGTACTTCATGGCGGTCTGCGGATTGGCGTCGACATCGAGCTTGCGAACCTCGACGGTCCCGGCGTACTTGACGGCCAGCTTCTCGATCTCCGGGGCGACCATGCGGCACGGACCGCACCACTCGGCCCAGAAGTCGACGACGACCGGCTTGTCGCTCTGGAGCACATCGGTCTCGAAGGTGGCGTCGGTGACCTCTTGAACGTTGGCGGACATCAGTTCCTTTCTTCGGCGTCCGGCGGTCAGCCGGCGACCTGTTGCAGCAATCGGTAGGCATCGAGGATGCGTTCGTCCACGAGCCGATAGAAGACGGTGCTCCCCTCGCGGCGGCTGGCGACCAGGCCGGCCGAGCGCAGCACAGTGAGGTGCTGGCTCATATTCGGCACCTGGCAGCCGACCTCGCGTGACAGTTGGCTGACACTCCGCTCACCGCCGGCCAGCCGCTCCACGACGCACAGTCGCTTCGGATCGGCCAGGGCGCGAGCGATCACGGCCGCGTGAATGCGTTCCGCTTCAGTGGTCTGCAATATCTCCATCGGCGCCCATGATCTCACTACTTGCGCAATGACGCAAGCCAGCGGCCGTTCTCGCACCCATCAGGGCACCCCGATCATTGCGACACGCTACTTGTCACGAGCCGCGCTCAGCATGGGCGCATGAACATCCTTCTCGACTGCGCGTGGTGCGGCGACGAGGTCGGCTTCTCGGTCGACGAGACCGATGACGAGCTCGTGTGCAGCGCCTGCAACACCCGGATGGCGTTCGCGCCGGACCCGACGACCACCTTCTCCCTCCTGTACGAGCCGGCGGAGGCGGCTTAGCTTTCGCTGATCTCGATCGTGTCGATCCGGTCGCCGGGGTCGCGGTCGCCGGGGTCGCGCTCGCGGATGGAGCGCAGCACGTCCATGCCGTCGGTCACCTTGCCGAACACGCTATGGCGATCGTTGAGGTGCGGGGTTGGTCCGAAGGTCAGGAAGAACTGGCTGCCGTTCGTGCCGGGGCCGGCGTTGGCCATCGACAGGATCCCAGGGCCATCGTGGCGCAGCGATGGATGGAACTCGTCGTCGAACTGGTAGCCCGGTCCGCCGGTGCCGGTGCCGGTCGGATCGCCGCCCTGGGCCATGAATCCGTTGATGACGCGGTGAAACGTCGTTCCGTCGTAGAAGCCCGAACGGGCAAGGTTGACGAAATTCTCGACAGTGCGCGGCGCCTTGTCGGCGTACAGCTCAACAACGATATCGCCCTTCTCGGTCTTGAAGCGGGCGGTGTAATTCTTCGAGGTGTCGAGGTCGCCCGAGGGCGGGGTCGGTCGGTCAGCCATTTCAGGGAGCTCCTGCGGGGGATGTCTCACCGATGCTACCGGATGGGCCCCGCGCGAGCCCGGCAAGCGGGCCGACCTCGTGATCGTCGAGGGCGACCCGCTCGACGTCGCCACTCTCGGCGAGCGGATCGCCGCGGTCTACCAGGACGGCGCGCAGGTCATTTAGTGCTCGACGTCGATGACCAGGCGCGGAGCGCCGTCCTTGGTCAGGGTCAGGACTCGCACGCACGCCTCGGACCTCAGGCCGAAGTACCAGGTGCTCTGAGCCTCAAAGTCGCCACCCTCGACCAGGTGGACCAGCGCCGGGAATCCCGGCTCGAAGTTGGTGCGGCCGTCGTAGCTGCTGGTGCCCTCCTCGGTCTGCTTGGTGCCGCCGCGCATGGTCAGGCGCAGGAAGCTGGAGCCATCGACCTCGATCGGCATGCCGGAGGCGTCCTGTGTGAAGGGTGGCTCGGCCCGGTCGAGCGTCATCTCCGGCAGCCCATTGGCGAACTCGAACACGACGCGGTCATAGTCCGCGTGCGTGCCGATCCGGACATCGGTGATGTTGGCGCGCGCGACCGTGGCGTCCTCGTGCATCGGCAGGTCGCACCCGAAGGGCTCGAGGTCCGCGGACGGCACCGGCTCGGCGCTTGGCGGCGCGCCCTCCGGCGCCAGGCTGGCTGGCGGCGTGCTGGTCGGGCCCTCAGAGGCACCGCCGACGAGGCAGCCGCCAAGAAAGAGGGCAAGCAGACCGATGACGACGGTCCGATGGAGATGACGCATTCGACATGAGCTCCTTGGTGTGGAAGTGACGTTGCGCACGAGACGCGCGGCGGGCATCCGGCGTTACGTTCCGCTGGCCTAGACTCACTCCCGTCATGGAAGCCACCGAACGAGCCTACTCGCCCGGGTTGAAGGGCGTCCTGGCCGGCGAAACCGCGCTGGCCATGATCGATGGTGACGCCGGTCGCCTCCAGTACCGTGGCTACCCGATCGGCGAACTCGTGGAGCGCGGCAGCTACGCGCAGGTTGCCGAGCTCCTGTGGACGGGCGAATGGCGGACCGATGCGCGGCTGGCCTGCGCGCCAGTGCCCACCGAAGTGATCGACGTCCTCCGACGCCTGCCGCCGCACACCAATGCCATGGACGCGTTGCGCACCGCCGTCTCGACGTGGGGCGCGGTGCAGGGAACGCTCTGGCCGCCGACGGTGGACCAGGCGCGAGGCATCACCGCCTTCGCGCCGTCCGCGCTGGCCGCCTTCGCACGCCTCCGCGACGGGACCGAGCCGATCCAGCCGGATCCCGATCTGGGCCTGGCCGACGGCTTCCTGTACCAGTTGCACGGCGAACCGCCCGACGATGCCTCGGCACGCGCGCTGGATGCCTACTTCGTGGTTGGAGCCGAGCATGGCTTCAATGCCTCCACCTTCACGGCGCGCGTCATCACCAGCACCCACTCCGACATCGCATCGGCGGTGGCCGGCGCTATCGGCGCGCTCAAGGGGCCGTGGCACGGCGGGGCTCCCGCCGAGGTGGTCGACCAGTTGCACGAGATGGGCTCGATTGACCAGGCCGAGTCGTGGATCCGCGGCACGCTGGCCCGCGGCGAACGGCTGATGGGCTTTGGGCATCGCGTCTATCGCGCCTACGACCCGCGCGCGGCCGCTTTGCGTTCCGTGGCCGAAGGCCTCGCCGGCGTCGTCGGCTGGCTTGACAAGGCCGTGGCCGTCGAGGAAATCGCGCTGCGAATCCTGGCCGAGTTCAAGCCCGATTACCCCATCAAGACGAACGTCGAATACTACGCAGCCGCGGTCCTCCAGGGCGTGGGGCTGTCGCCGAACCTGTTCCCCGCCACCTTCGCGCTCGCCCGGCACGCTGGCTGGACGGCGCATT
>JACDBS010000011.1 GCA_013694795.1 Chloroflexota bacterium
GGCCCTGGCCGAGCGGAAGGCCCGCACCCGACAGCGGATCCTCGGCATCTTCTACCTGATCGTCGCCAGCGTCATGGTGATCGGTTTCGCGATGCCGGTGTCGGGCGACGCCACGTCCACCTTCAACCTCAACCTCGGCCCGGCGGTCATCACGCTCCCCGACCTCGTGCTGCCGTCGTCGGCGACCGCCTACCTGCTGGCCGCGGTCGTGGCCTTTGCCGGCGCCGTCCAGCTGACGCGCGGGTTCGGAACGAAGGCGGCGATCATCCTCGCTTTCGTGGCGGGGGCCTTCGTGTTCGGCTTCCTGGTGTGGGTGGCCGCCGGCCAGTCGATGAACCTCACGGGCGTCTTCCAGAGCACGCTGCAGCGCGCCGTGCCCATCGTCTTCGGCGCCCTCTCGGGCGTCCTGTGCGAGCGCGCCGGAGTGGTCAACATCGCCATCGAGGGCATGCTCCTGTCCGGAGCCTTCGTGTCCGCGGTGGTCGCCAGCGCCACCGGAAGCCCGTGGCTCGGCATCGGGGCCGCGATCATCACCGGCGGGCTCCTGGCAGGCCTCCTGGCCGTCCTGGCCATCCGCTACCGGGTCGACCAGATCATCGCGGGCTTCTTCATCAACATCCTCGCCACCGGGCTCACCGCGTTCCTGTCGGTGCGCGTCCTCCAACCGAACCAGGCCGAGCTCAACTCGCCGGAGCGCCTTGGGCCGATCGCGATCCCGATCCTGTCGGAGATCCCGCTGCTCGGACCGGTCCTGTTCCGGCACAACGTCTTCGTCTACGCGCTCTTCGCCCTGATCGTGCTCATCCACCTCGGCCTCTTCTACACGCGATGGGGCCTGCGGGTGCGAGCGGTCGGTGAGCATCCCAGGGCGGCTGACACCGTTGGCATCAACGTCTACTGGGTGCGCTACAGCAGCGTGATCATGGGCGGCATGGTGGCGGGGCTCGGCGGGGCCTACTTCACCATCGGATCCACCGGCGGATTCGAGCGCGAGATGAGCGGCGGACGCGGCTATATCGGCCTGGCGGCCATGATCTTCGGCGGTTGGAACCCGATCGGCTCCTTCTTCGCCGGCCTGGTATTCGGATTCGCCGATGCCCTCCAGTCACGCTTCTCGATCCTGAATATCGGGATCCCGTCCGAGTTCCTGCTGATGGTGCCGTACGTGGTCACGATCATCGTGGTTGCGGGCCTCGTCGGCCGAGCGCGCGCGCCGGCGGCCGACGGGAAGCCATACGTCAAGGAGTGAGCTCCGCGAGGCGCCGCGTCGTGCTCGACTGCGACCCCGGGCACGACGACGCCATGGCAATCCTGCTGGCGGCCGCATCGCCGGCGATCGAGCTGGAGGCGATCACCACGGTGGCCGGCAACCAGACGGTCGAGAAGGTCACGCTCAATGCGAGGCGCGTTTGCAGCGTCGCCGGCATCCGCGACGTTCCCATCGCCGCGGGCTGCGATCGTCCCCTGCGGCGGGAGCCGATCATCGCGGGTGAGATCCACGGCGCGTCGGGGCTCGACGGCGTGGAGTGGGGAGAGCCCACTGTGGACGCCGATCCGCGGCACGCGGTCGACGTACTGATCGAGCGCGCGGAGGCCGATGAGCGACCGTTGACCGTGGTCGCCGTGGGTCCGCTCACCAACGTCGCGACCGCCCTGCAGCGGGCGCCGCGCATCGTCGATCGCCTGGAGCGCATCTCGATCATGGGCGGCGCCATCGGGCTGGGAAACTGGACGCCGTCCGCCGAGTTCAACATCTACGCCGATCCGGAGGCAGCGGCGGCCGTCTTCGCAGCCGGGGTGCCGATCACGCTCGTGCCGCTGGAGGTGACGCACCGGGCGCTGGCAACCGACGAGGTCCTGGCGCGCATCGCCGCGCTCGACACCCCCGTCGCGCGCATGTCCGACGCCCTGATGCGCTTCTTCGCGGACACCTACCAGCGGGTCTTCGGCTTCGACGCCCCGGCCGTCCACGACCCTTGCGCCGTGGCCGCGATCATCGACCCGACGCTCGTGCCGACGCGGCTCGTGAACGTGGCGATCGATACCGGTTCCGAGCTGAGCGCCGGCCGAACGGTGTGCGACGTTTACGGCACGACGGGGCGGACGCCCAACGCCGACGTCGGCGTCGACCTGGATGTCGACCGCTTCTGGGACCTCATGCTGGCGGCGCTCGCCGCCTACCCGCGGCTCTAGGCCGGAGCCACCTCGGTCGGGATTCGCGAGTGCGCGGCAGGCGATTCACGCAGGAGTTCGATCGAGCGCCCCACCTTGGCCATGTCGCGCACCACCGAGACGTGGTCGTAGTCGACCGACCGGAACCCGACCGCGATGTCAGGCTCACCGATGTAGACCACCGCGTATCGCGCCCGGGCGTCGCCATCGGTGCCGCAACCTACCGAGCCGCAGGCAACGAAGTGAGCCTGGCCGACGACGCGGTGGAATGCCTCGTGGGTGTGGCCGAAGCAGAACAGGTCATCCGCCTCGTCGCTGGCGATGCGCGCGAGGACGCGTGAGGGGCGCGACGCCCACAGGTACTCGGTCTCCTTGAGCGGCGAGCCGTGGAAGAGAAAGACCGATCGCCCCGCAAGGGTCAGGCGCAGCGTCTGCGGTAACTGCCGCAGCCAGGCCTTGTTCTCCTCGCTCAATGTCTCGGCCGACCAGCGCATCGACGCATTGCCCTCGATCTCGGAGTCGCCGGTGGCCCAGGCAGCGCCGGTCTGCTCGCGGTCCATCCCGACGGCCTCGTCCCAGTTGCCCTGGACGGTCGGGACCCCGAGCCGCCGCAGCTCGTCGACCACCTCATTCGGATGCGGGCCGCGCCCGACCACGTCCCCGACGCAGTACAGCGCGTCGGCGCCGATCCGCGCGACGTCATCGATCACGGCGCGCAGCGCCGGCAGGTTGGCGTGAATGTCCCCCATCACCGCGATTCGCATGCGCGGATTCTGCGCATGCGAACCCCGTACCGGCAATACCCCCTGCGGGGGACTTCCGGATGGTCGGAAGCCCTAAACGCCGCTGCCCACCATGGCCGGGGCTGCCAGCACGCTCACCTTGCCCGCCACCGTGCGCGCCACCTCGCGCAGCGCGACCGCGGCCGGCGACTCGTCACCGCCGGGGTACTGCGCCGACGTGATCGGCACGCCGGCGTCGCCCCCTGCTCGCACGCCCGGCTCGATCGGGATGCGCCCGAGCACCTCGAGCTCGAGCTCGCGGGCGAACTTCTCCGCGCCACCACGCCCGAAGATGTCGTGCTCCTCGCTGCAGTTCGGGCAGATGAAGCCGCTCATGTTCTCGATCACGCCCAGCGTACGGACGTTCACCTTGTTGAACATGCCCACCGCCTTGCGCGCATCCAGGAGGCTGACCTCCTGCGGTGTGGTGACGATCACCGCCCCGGTGAGCGGGATGAGCTGGCTGAGGCTCAGCGCGGCATCGCCGGTCCCCGGAGGCAGGTCGATGACGAGGTAGTCGAGCTCGCCCCACTCGACGTCGCGCAAGAACTGGGCGATCGCGCTGTGGATGAGCGGGCCGCGCCAAATGACGGGCGCATCGGCCTGGAGGAAGTACTGGATGCTCATCATCTGCACGCCGTGGGCGACCACCGGGTTTGGCTTCCCGCCCGTTCCCGTCACGTGCGCGCCCTGGGTGCCCATCATGATCGGCACGTTCGGCCCGGTGATATCGGCGTCCAGCAGGCCGACTCGCGCCCCATCGCGCGCCAGGCTCACCGCCAGGTTGACGGCGACTGTCGACTTGCCGACGCCGCCCTTGCCGGACGCGACCGCGATCGTGTTCTTCACGCCTGGAATGAGATCGGCGGCCGGCCCGCCGAAGCTGCGCTTCACGTTGCTGGCCCAATCGACGCGCACCACGCTGGCGCCGAGCGGCGCGAGGGCATCGGTGATGTCGCTCTCGATGGTCGCCTTCAGGGGGCAGGCCGGAGTGGTCAGCTCGACGGTGAGGTCGACGACGCTGCCATCGATGGTGACACTCTTCACCATCCCGAGCGAGACGAGGTCGCGCCCGATCTCTGGATCCTTCACCCCAGCGAGGGCGGCCAGGATGTTGTCGTTGGTGAGCTGGTCGGACATGGGCGGGCTCGGGGTGCTCCTTCGTGCGGGACCGATGCGGCCGCTTGAGCCTACCAGAGGCAGCCGCTCGGTTCACACAACCGATGTTGAGGTCGGGATCGCCGAACCCTTGAATCGTCCTTTTCCGGTCAGTCATTCGTCGGGTGACTGCTATCGGCTCCGAAGGCGCAGATTCCGGGCCTCCCATTCACGGGATGACTAGTAGGGCTTGTAAGGAGCCGGTAGCGGGCTACGCGACCGCACTCTCGCGCACATGGGTCGATCATTGGCACTGGCCAATCGCGTGGAATTCGCCCTAGCAGTCAAGCGGCGAATGGGAGTCCACATGTTGGCGGACGGAGGACGAGTCACGACCCCGCCCTACAACAGGCTCAGGCCAACCCGTCGAAGAGCCCTGACTCGCCGTCGACCGGAGTCGGAAGTGCCGATACAGCCAAGCGGTAGTGCTCCGATGCCAGGAATGCGTCGCGCGCCTCTGTGCCCCAGTCATGGAACGGGCCGGCTGATCCGGTCTGCGAGACGTGGCGCGAGATGGCGGCCAGCTTGAGCTGAGCGAGGTCGCCCAGATCCAGCCCCAGCGTCGGCTCGGAACCCGACCCATACCCGTCCGACGCCATCCGCTCCCCCAGCGCCGCAAGGGCCGTGGGCGGGACCACGAGCTGGTACAGCTTCGCCGCGCGCCAGGCGACCTGGTCCTCCTCGATGTCGTCCTCGTAGGCGAGCGGCTCGGCCGCGCGGTCATATGCGGCGCGGACGGCGCGCGACAGGACGATGTGATCGGTGTCGCCGGTGATGCCATCCGGTCCGAATGACAGGATCACCTCGGGCCGATGCATCCGAATCGGCTCAACGATGCGCCCCACCAGGTTGTCGAAGTCGATCTGGTCGAGCTCACCCTCGGCGTAGTCGAGCATGCGCACCACCCGCACCCCGAGGACAGCGACCGAGCGCCGCAGCTCGTCCTCGCGCACGGTGTCATTGTTACGCCAGTTGATGGCGGCGTCCTTCACGTCGCGGTTCTTGCCGCCAGGAAGTGGGGAGGCAACGGTGAGCCGCGAGTCGAACCAGCCCCGCGTGACGCAGACCACGACGACGTACGCGCCCTCGGCGGCGGCCGTGGCGATGGCACCTCCGAAGCCGAAGGCCTCATCACCCGGATGGGCGACAACGACCATCAGGCTGCGCGCGGGCGCGCGCTCGCGAACGGGCCGCCAGATGGAGGACACGGCCGGCAGTATACGAGGCTAGGAACCGACCCCGACCCGGATCGGCGCACGGCTGCGCGAGCGCTCAACGACCGGCGCGCGGTCCAGGAATGTGGCCTCCTCCGCGGCCTCGATCACGTGCCTGACCTCGTCCAACGACAGGATCTCGTTGCGCATCAGGAGCCCCAGCTCGTCGCGCAGATAGGAGCGCAGCATCTCGGGCCCATCGGTGCTCACCGCGAAGCGCACGCCGTGGTCG
Source organism: Chloroflexota bacterium (assembly GCA_013694795.1). Lineage (GTDB taxonomy): Bacteria > Chloroflexota > Limnocylindria > QHBO01 > QHBO01 > JACDBZ01. The sequence goes on from JACDBS010000011.1 coordinate 5,559, forward strand.
ATCAGGGCGCGAATCACCCGCCGGATCTCGCCCACGTTGGCCAGCACGCCGGTGTTCAGGTTCGAGCTTGGGCAGACCTCGAGCACCGTGCCCCGCTCGCGGAGCATGGCGAGCACGGTCGGATCCTCGGCGCTGCGCACCCCATGGCCGATGCGGTCCGGCTCGAGAGCCTCGAGCGCCTGGCGCACCTCATCGGCGCCGCCGGTCTCGCCCGCGTGCACGGTCAGGCCCAGGCCGGCGCGGCGGCACTCGGCATAGACCTGCGTGTAGTCGGAGAAGCGGAATGCGTCGTCCATCGGCCCGGCGATATCGATGCCGACCACGCCCCTGCTGCGCCAGGCGATCGCCTTGGCGGCGATGATCTCGTTCAGTGCGGGTGTGAAGCCCCGGTCGAGGCAGAAGATGAGCCCGGCGCGCACCTGTGGATACTCGAGCACGGCGCGGTCCATCCCGCGCACCGCCGCCGCGATGATGTGGTCGAGGTCCTGCTCACCGCCCCGGTTGCGCTTCATGGGGTTGAAACGCAGCTCGAGCCGGGTCACGTCGTTCCTGCGATAGGCGCCGCCGATCACCTCGTACACGCTGCGCTCGACGGCGATGGGGCTGGACTGGATCAGCTCGGTCCAATGGAAGAGATCGAGGTAGGCCTGGAAGCCTCGCCTGCGTCGCCCGACCGTGATGAGATCGCGGAAGGCCCAGTAGTCCTTGGTCGGAAGCCGGATGCCCTGGGCGTGCGCGATGCCCCACATGATGGCCGGGGTGACCGCCGCTCCGAGGTGCACGTGGAGCTCGCTCAGAGGGGTGCGCGGATCAAGACGCTGGCGCGACATCTGGCTCCATGCTCGCGTGTTCGGCGGAGTGTAGCCGATGCTAGAATCGGCGCCCATGGAACTCATCCGTGATATCGCCGACTGGATCGCCACCGGCTGGGGAGACCGCCTGGGGCTCCTTTTCCCCCTCGCCATGGTCGGCCTCATCGGGCTCTACGTCCTCTGGCTCGTCATCGGCTACCTGCGCGTGAGCCAAGTCGGTCTGGGCGACGGTCAGGGGCCGCAGCAGGTGGTGGCGCTGCCGTCCTCAGGCGAGGGCGCCGAACTCCCACGCGGCGTTCCGTATTGCGCATTCGACGGGCTCCAGTACCCGGCCGGCGCCCGCTTCTGCACCAGTTGCGAGCGCGATCTCACGCTCGCCTGCATGAACTGCGCAGCAACCCTCTCCGCCGGAGATGCGTCCTGCTACCGATGCGGTACCCCCACTGGTGCCGCCGACGTCGCCCTCCTCGGCTGACCGGTCGATGCCGGTCGGCCCGCACGACCGCATGGATCCATGACGACCATCATCACTGCGCTCCTGTTCGCTTCGCTCGCGGTCCTCGTGAGCACAGTCGCCGCCGGCCTTGGCGCGATGCTGCTGGGCACCGCGCGCGCGCCGTCGCCCCAGCTCAGCGGCGGAGGCGAGGCCGATGCTCCCGAGCCCGGCCTCCGGCTTCGACCTCTGCTCATCGCCGGCGTTGGGCTCGCGTGCGCGCTACTTGCGCTATCCGTCGTCATTCGGATGGTCGTGGTGGGCCATGCGCCGTGGTCGAACCTTCACGAGTTCAGCGTCGCATTCGCCGCGGCGCTGCTGGGTACGTACCTCGTCCTGGCGCGCGCCCATCGCATCGCCGGGCTGGCACCCCTGGTGGCGCTGCTGGCGGTAGGCCTGGTCGCCTTCGCCATGAGTCTCGACGATCGGGTGGATCCTCTGGTCCCGGCCCTCCAGCAACCGCTGCTGCTCACGATCCATGTGGGCAGCGCCGTTGTGGCCTACGCGGTGGCCGGCGTCGCATTCGTCGCCGCCGCGGCCGAGATCGGCCAGCGATCGGCACGGGACCGCATCGGCGTCCTGCCCTCCGCCGCGACCGCGCGCGTGGTCGGCCACCGGGCCGTCCTCATCGCCTTTCCCATCCTGACCATCGCCATCGCCCTCGGATCGGTGTGGGCAAACCTGGCCTGGCGCTCGTACTGGAGCAACGACCCGAAGGAGCTGGCCGCGGCCGCCACCTGGCTCGTCTTCGGCGCCTACCTGCACGTTGCCGGACGGCGTGACCGATGGGAGCGCCTCGCACCCTGGCTCATCGTCCTCGGTTTCGCCGGCGTGCTGTTCACCTACATCGGCGCCGGGCTCTTCTTCATCGGCGAGCACAGCTATGCGGCACCGTGAGACCGATGAAACACCGTGAGATCAGCGTCGACTCGGGGCGACATCCGGGCGTGTTCGACCTGACCGATGCCTGCGCAGCCTTCCTCGCCGATGTCGACGCCTCGGACGGCCTCCTGACGGTCTTCGTGCCTCACGCCACGGCGGGCGTGGTCGTCGTTGAGCTGGGCGCGGGATCGGATGCCGATCTCCTCGACGCCCTGGATCGCCTCCTGCCGCGCGACGACCGATGGCGCCATCGCCATGGTTCGCCGGGCCACGGCGCCGACCATGTTCTGCCGCTCCTGGTTCCGCCGTCTCTCACCGTGCCGGTCGTCGCAGGCCGCATGACGCTCGGGACGTGGCAGTCAATCGCGCTACTCGATCCGAACAGGGACAACCCGCAGCGGACCGTCCAGCTCTCGTTCCTGGCCGGCTGAGGGAGCCAGAACCGGTCACTCGGCTGGAGAGTGAACGGCGGGCTCGGCGCTGGCGCCGAGCGCCCGAACCTGGTCGGCCAGCCGTGACGGATCCGCAGTGGGATCGTCGCACGAGTACCCGCGGCAGGCGTAGGCCGTGGCTCGACCGCCACGCGCCACCTTTCCGGCGTAGAGGGGCCATTCCCCGTGCTCGTCCCCCGGTGCGACCGAAGTGAGCACCAGGTCAGGCGCGTACGCCCCTGTCGCTGCCTCGCGCAATGGCCGCCCGTCCGCGTGGTCGTCGGCCGCGACGACGACGTCGATCTGCTCGCCCAGCATTCGGTCGGCGGCACACAGCATGCGGCCGAACGCGTTTGGCTGACGCTCGAGCGCCGGGGCGACGGCCCTCAGGATCGAGCGCGCGCGACGGTCGAAATCCTCGTCGCCGGTGAGCAGTGCCAGCCGTTGGAGGACATCGGCGCCGAGGCTGTTCGCGGACGGCGTCGCGTTGTCCACCAGGCCGCGCGGGCGAGCCACCGTACGGTCGTGCTCGTGTGAGATGTCGACGAACGTGCCAGCCTCGTCATCCCAGAAGTCGCGCAGCGCGGTCTGCACCAGCCGGCGCGCGAGGTGCAATGGCTCGGCGCTCCCGAGGGCGGCATGGGCGCCGATGAGGCCGTCGGCCACGGCGAGGTAGTCCTCCGCGAAGGCCGGCGTGTGCGCGCGGCCGCCGCGAGCGGTCCGCCACAGACGATCGCCGTCGCGCAGCAATCGCCTTGAAATGAATGCCACCAGCTCGCGTGTCGCGTCCGCATACAGCGGTTCGCGCAGCACCAGGGCCGCGTGGGCCAGACCACGCAGCGCGAGGCCGTTCCAGGCCGCCAGTTGCTTGTCATCGGTCGCCGGGCGGACGCGCATGGCTCGCACCGCCAGCAGCGCGGCTCGAGCCTGTCGGACCAGCTCCTCCGGCACTTCCGCTGCGCGGGGTCGGTGGAGGATGTTCGTTCCGTCCCAGTTGCCGTCGGGGATAAGCCCCCAATAGCCCGCGAGTGAGCGGCGCTGATCATCATCGAGACCTGCATCGGTGAGGACGGACATGAACTCGTCAAGAGACCAGACATAGAAGCGACCCTCGACGCCCTCGCTGTCGGCGTCGAGCGCCGACGCGAAGCCGCCCTGGTTCGTGCGAAGCTCGGTCAGCATGAAGTCGAGCGTCTCGCGCGCGACGCTTGCAAAGCGCTCGTTGCCGGTGGCGCGGTAGCCCTCGAGGTAGGCGTGTGCCAACAGCGAGTTGTCGTACAGCATCTTCTCGAAGTGCGGCACCAGCCAGTGCGCATCGGTGCTGTAGCGCGCGAATCCGCCGCCGAGCTGGTCGTTGATGCCGCCATCTGCCATTGCGTCGAGCGTCCGCGTGACCATGGCGAGCGTCGCGGGATCGCGGCTGCGTCGCCATGAGCGCAGGAGGAACTCGAGCGTCATCGGCGCCGGGAACTTCGGCGCGCCACCGAAGCCGCCGTGCGCCGGGTCGAAGCTGGTCCCGATGCTCGCGGCCGCAACCTCGAGCTGTCCACGCTCGACGTCGCGATCGCCCGCCGGCACGGCGAGCTGCGCCTGGAGGTGACCGGCCAGCATGCCGGCCTGCTGCTCGACCTCGTCCCGGCGTGTGCGGTAAGCATCGGCGACCGATGCCAGCACCCGCGGGAAGCCGGCCATGCCGTGGCGGTCCTCGGGCGGGAAGTAGGTGCCGCCGAAGAACGGGCGCAGGTCCGGCGTGAGGAAGACACTCATCGGCCACCCGCCGGAGCCGGTCATGGCCTGAACCGCGGCCATGTACACGTCGTCCAGGTCAGGACGCTCCTCGCGGTCCACCTTGATCGAGACGAAATACTGGTTCATGAGCGCCGCGATCTCGGGATTTTCGAAGCTCTCGCGCTCCATGACGTGGCACCAATGACAGGCGGCGTAGCCGATCGACAGAAAGATCGGCCGATCCTCCGCGCGCGCCCTTTCGAGCGCCTCGGCGCCCCACGGGTGCCAGTCGACCGGGTTGTGGGCATGCTGGAGCAGATACGGGCTCGTTTCGTCGATCAAACGGTTCGTGTGCCCCGACGCCTGTTCTGTCATAAGACCCAGTCTCGCAGGTCGCGCTACGATGCGACGATGACCGATGGAGAGCCGTTCTGGATCCTGTTCCGGGTCCCGGCGCCGACGCCCGATGGGCGGAGCGCGCCGATGGGGCTGCTGCCGCTCGGCTGAGGCTCACCCATCCGCGAACTGCTCGGACGAGAGCTTGGCGTAGAGCCCTTCCTGACCGATGAGTTCGGCGTGGGTGCCGCGCTCGACGATCCGCCCCCGCGACATGACGAGAATCTGATCTGCACGCAGGATGGTGCTCAGGCGGTGGGCGATGGCAATGGTGGTGCGGCCTTCCATGAGCCGCTGGAGCGCGGCCTGGATGAGACGTTCGCTGACGGTGTCCAGCGCGGAGGTGGCCTCATCCAGGATGAGGATGCGCGGGTCCTTGAGTAGCACCCGGGCGATCGCCACTCGCTGCTTCTCGCCGCCCGACAGCTTGTAGCCCCGCTCCCCCACCACGGTGTCGTAGCCGTCGGGCAGCTCGAGAATGCGCTCGTACATTGCCGCTGCGCGCGTCGCCTCGTCGATCTCCTCCATGGTGGCGTCAGGCCTGGCGTAGCGCAGGTTGGCGAGGATGGTGTCGTGGAACAGGTACGTCTCCTGCGTCACGAAGCCGATGATCTGCCCCAGGGATGCCAGCCTGATGCCACGCACGTCCACCCCTCCGATCGACACGGCCCCGCGGTCGACGTCATAGAGCCGCGGGATGAGGTAGGTCGAGGTCGTCTTGCCGCTCCCGGAGGGGCCAACCAGGGCCACCAACTGACCAGGCTCCGCGGTGAAGGAGATATTCGAAAGTGCGAAGGGCTGAACGGCCGTCGGCACCGCGCGACCCTCCGCCTCCGCCTCCGCGGCCTCCGCCGCGACGGCGACCTGGGCTTCGGCCACCGGGTAGCGGAAGGAGACCGAATCGAAGCGGACCTCCGCCCGCATCATGGCCGGCGAGAGCGAGACCGCGTCGGGCGCATCGGTGATCTCATGGTCCATCTCCAGGTATTCGAAGATGCGATCGAACAGTGCGAGGGCGCCCTGGATCTCGACCTGCACGTTGAGGAGCTGACCGAGCGGGAAGAAGAGGCGGGACTGGAGCGTGGTGAAGGCCACGATCGTCCCGATCGAAACGTTCGTATCGCCACCGATGATGAGCGACCCGGCCAGCAGGTACACGAAGGCCGGCATGATGGAAAAGAACGTCCCGATCAGGGCGAAGAACCAACGGCCGATCATCTGGCCGCGCACCTGGAGGTCGCCCAGGCGCTGGGACTCGGCCCGGAAGCGCTCGATGCTCGCCTCCTGCTGACCGAAGGTCTTGGAGAGCAGGATGCCCGAAACGCTGAGCGACTCCTCGGTGATGGCGCTCATCTCGGCCATCGAGCGCTGGGTCAGGGTGCTCACTTCGCGGCGCACCTTTCCCACGCGGTAGGTGATGTAGGCGAAGAAGGGCAGCAATCCCAGGCTCAGCAGCGTGAGGCGCCAGTCGAGGATCCACATCGCGATGACCGTCGTCGCCACGGTCGCGAAGTTCGACAGCAGTGACGCTGCCGTATCGGTCACCACCGACTGCACGCCGCCGACATCGTTGCTGATGCGGCTCTGGATCTCGCCGGTGCGCGTCTCGGTAAAGAACCGCAGCGGCATCCACTGGAGGTGGCGGTAGAGCGCCAGGCGCAGGTCGTTCATGACCCGCTGCCCCACCACGTTCGACAGGTAGCTCTGCCAGACGCCGATGGCGCTGGTGACGATCGGTAGCACGATCATGAGCCCGGCCTGGAGGTAGAGGAGCCCCAGGTCCTGCGGGCCGGTCAGGTTGTCGATGATGAGCTTGAGCAGGATCGGGTTGACGACGCCCACGCTGACGCTGACGAGGATCAGCACGGAGATCACGGCCAGCCGAACCCGATACGGCCCGAAGAAGCCGGCGATGAGGCGCACCGTCTTGCGCGCCGTCCCCGGACGCCGGGTCAGGTCCGGCTCCGATCCTCCGAATGCGCCTCCCCAGCCGCCGCGACCGCCCCCGCCGCCGCCGCGCCGCGTCATTCGAGAATGATGGACGCGAACGCCTGCGCCAGGCCGATCCCCTGCGGCTCGCCCACGATGCGCGCTCGCTCGCGCATCCGCTCCTCAACGCTTGCCGGATCAACCTGGCTGACATGCGCCAGGATGGATCGCAGACCGATCTCGAAGGTCTCGGCAACGTCGACCCACAGGTTCGGCTCCTCGACCCCGGTAAGAAGCACCTGCCGCACCTTCCATGGCTCCAGCTTCTCGTCGCGCCACAGCTCGGGGAAGTTCAGGTGATCGCGCGCCGCCGGATAGACCGATGCGAGCGTCGCCTCGCCGGTGGCAAGGTGGTCCGGGTGACCGATGAACGGGTTGTGATCCAGCCGACGCTGTGGATTCTGAGTGATGACCATGTCCGGCCGGAAGCGGCGAATCTGGCGCGTGATGTCGCGGCGAAGCTCGAGCGACGGGGTGAGGTAGCCATCGGGGTAGCCGAGGTGCACGATCTCGCTCACGCCCAGGAGGTCGGCGGCAGCACGCTGCTCGGCCATGCGCGTCGTCGACAGTTGCTCGGGCGTCACCTCGAGATCCTCGGTGCCCTTGCTGCCATCGGTGGTGACCACGTAGTCGACCCGCGCGCCGGCCGCGCTGAGGTGCGCGATCGTCGGGCCCGCCCCGAACTCACCGTCATCGGGATGACTGATGACCACCAGCACCCGCTCGAGAGGGCTGATCAGCTCATGGCGTTCGAGTGGGCTCACCGGCCCATGCTAGCGGAGATGTGATTCGAGCTGATTGACGGCCCCAAAGCCGCCCAGCATACTGCCCGGCAGTATGACGATCGAGGCCGACTCCACCCATTTCCGCCACTCGTATACGCGGGACAAGCGCGACCTCGTCACGCGGCTGCGTCGCATCGAGGGTCAGGCCCGTGGCATCGCCCGACTCATCGACGAGGAGGCCTACTGCCTCGACGTGCTTCAGCAGGTGGAGGCAATGACTGCGGCGGCAGACCACGTGGCGCTGCTTCTTCTCGAGGACCACATCTCAGGCTGCCTGGCCCATGCGATCGAGACGGGACAGGGCCAGCCGTACGTCGACGAGGTGATGACCGTGGTGCGGCGTGCCATGGGTCGTCGCGGCCCGCGCAAGTCATCCCCGTGACGGCGGCGCGAGAACGGGAGTGCCGCAGGGGGGAACCACGGCACTCCCGCGCCGAGTCTAATCGTCGCCCGTAGGGCGAGCAAGCAAAGAATCCTTCTTACTCGCCGAAGATCGTGAGTTGCTCTCCGCCGCGCTCGATGAGCGGGTCCAGCCCGAGAATCGGCTCCAGCCACTCCATGCGGGCACCACTGCGGGCCACGAGCGTGTCGAGGTGCTGCCACTTGAGCACGTGCCAGTTCTGGCGCTCCATCTCTTCGCGCAGCCATGGAGACCGCTCGAGCTTGAGGCGCAGCAGCTCGCCACGCTCTGACGGGATGACGAGGAATCGTGCCTGCTGCTCGCCAACGGGGATCTCGCGACCGCGTTGGAGGACCGCTTCCCCCACCATGGCGGTCCATTCCACCTCGAACAGGAACGAGAGCTTGCCGCGCACGTACCAGATGGCGTCGACGGCGGCCAGCGTATCGGCGTGCGCGCGAATGACGAGGGGCAGATAGACGCGGCGCTCATCCTCTGCGAGGCGATCCCGCAGCCTTCCGCCATCCACCGGCCGGCCGTGCTCGCGGGTGGCGATCCAGGCGCGCAGCCCCAGCCGATGGCCGTAATCGACCAGGGTACCGATGATTCGGGCGTGGTCCGCGGTCCGCCGGCCCAGGTCGTCATCCGTGCCGAGCGAGCCGAGCTCACCCGGCGCGACATACGCTGCCAGGCATGCGCGAACGAGCTCCTCGTCAGGAGCCTCGAGCCCGGGGAAGAGTTGGTAGATGCGGTCGAAGAACCCGGCCTCGTCGATTCGGCCGGCCGTCGACAGGATCGACCAGGTCGCCCACTCCACGCGGTCGGCCAGCGGACGCTCGGCGATCTCTGGATTCCGCAGCCACCACTGCGGCGTGCTCTCGTCACCGATGCGAACGAGCGCCGGATGATCGTCGCGCCACAGCTCCTCGTGGACGAGCGTCGCGACCAGTTGCGATCCGGGGCCCTCGATCCGATCATTGGCAACGTCATCGTCATCGCCGACGCGCGTGACGGCCAGCCGTCGCAGCAGTCCGGAACGCCCGAGCTCCGCCACCACCGCCGCGACCACGCGCAGCAACCCCGCCGGCTCACCGCGGTCGCGAAGCAGGTCGGTGGCCGCGCGCTCGATGGCCGTTGCCAGTTCTGGGTAGGTCAGATGCCCAGCTTCCACGCCGAGACGCAGCGGGTTGGCCGTCACCGCCCGACGCAGCCGATCCTCCGCGGACGGTTTGCGCAGATGGAACACCACGGCGTCCCCGGCACGCACGGACTCTCGATGGATGACATTGACCAGCTCCAGGCCGACGGCGGCAGCGGCCACGGCGATCGTGAGCACCCGATCCGGATCAGATTCCTCGATGAGCAGCGTGCACCAGCCGCCGGGCTTCAGAGCGCCCACCGCGGAGGCGAGACCATGCCTCAGTGCGGTTGCCTCCGCACCGGACGCGTGCCCCCCCGCACCGAAGATGGGCTCAAGGCGCAATGTCTCGGCAGCCTCGCGGCCGAGGATCCAGGATGTGGCCAGGTACTCAAATGAGAGCTCATCCATGCTGGGGACCGGTGGCGGCGCCCCGAGGATGAGATCAATCCCTTCTGACGGCAGATACTGCCCGACCACGGACGCGCGCGTTCGAAGCCAGAGTACGTTCTCGGCGCCCATTCCCCCCAGCTCGCCGTAGTCGGCGGCGAAGCGAACCTCGTGGTGATCGCGGGCAAGCGCCGCAATCGCACTCTTGACGTCGCCGAATGCCTCCTCGAAGGCCCTCCACACGTTCACCTCGCGCTGGTGCCGGCTGGCGGGTTGGCGCACGTGCCCAACGGCGATGCGGAGCGATGCCACCCGTCCCGGATATCCATTCAGGCGGCTGGCCGGCAGCAGGCACGCCGCGAGCGCCAGGCGCATGGCGGCGATGGTGCCGGCGTCGCGCAGCTCCGTCTCGATCTTCGACCCGATGGCATGGAGCGCGTACAGGTTGCGCGGTGTGTAGAGATCCAGCAGCTCCTCGACAAGGTCGTCACGTCCGTCGAGCACCGGGAACCGCGCCCGCAGATCAAGGTACTGGGGGGAATGCCGCACGCCGTCCGCCGTCCCGACCAGAATCGGGTCGGGACGCACCGTCGATGCAAAGCGCGGACGGTCGCCGCTGCCGCTGGGCGCGTCGATCGCCGGAGATGGCGGCGCGGGCGGCCCGCCGGGCTCGCCCAGCGGCGCGGCCGGATCCTCCTCCCCCGCGGTCAGGCCGATCGGTGCCGGTGGCAGGTCATCAGTGATGACCGGCGATTCGGATGCCTCCCCACGCTGGATGCCGAGCTTCGCAAGGTCGACGTCATCAACCGGCCCAACACGCTCCTCGGTCCCGCCCAGGGAGGCATCGCATCCGGTGCAGCGGTACATCTTGCGTCCGGGGGCATCTCCGTCTCGCGGCCAGATGAACTGGTCGGCCACCACTGGCCGCCGGCAGGCCGCGCAACGCGTGGCGTACAGCTCTTCGATGTGCTGCCGGAGTGGCACATCGACGCGCCGCGAGCCTGCCAATTGTGTGAAAGCCGCGTCCAGGACGGCCGGATCCGGCGCCGTCAGAAAGCAGGTGGCCGCAATCTGGGCGAAGGGGCTCGGATCGGCGGCCACCGCCCGCATGCCGTGGCTCACCGCGCGTCGCACGGTCCAGCCGGCGCCACCCCAGGGATCGAGCACAGTGTCGCCGGCCGACGCAAAGGCCGACAGCTCGGCGTCGAGGACATTGTCCGCGGGCGGCCGATGGTGTCGCTCCAGGAGGGGGACGCCGGGGCGGCGTCGCGGAAGGACGACGTGGTCGAGTCCCGTCCGCTCCGCGGTGCTCATTGGTCGCTACGGCTCTTCGACCAGCTCCTCTTCGTCCTCCGGCTCGCCGGAGTATTCGGGAAGGGACGTGTCGAGCTCTTCGACCTCCTCCGAATCCTCATCGGCGTCCTCGACCTCATCGTCGTCATCGTAGCGAAGTGCGGTGCTCTTCATGTACGGTCGGACGCCAGCTCCAGCCTGGCCGAGCGTGGGAAAGGAGACCTTTCCGAAGTTCACCGGGTGGGTGAACACCTCGCGGATGATGATCGTCAGCTCGGCGCCGGCACCATGGATAGTGGTGATGGCCGCCTCGTAGCGGTTTCCGGCGGCGATCAGCTTGAGCAGGCGCGCCGCGATACGGGGTTCGACAGCGCCGATCGTCGCGTCGTTGACGCGAGCAACCAGCTCGGTTTTCTCCACGCGCAGCTCCACGGCGTCGCCGGGAGAGAGCGGCGCCACCACGCCCGACGCGGCCAGGTTGATGAGGCGCGCCCGACCCGTCTTGCCCATCTCTTCGATGAAGACGGTCGCCGGAGCCTTGCCGGATCGAGGCTTGCCATTCTTGGCGGGAGTCTCGGCTGCCCTCAGCACACGCAGCCGTTCGACGTTGCGCTGCGCAATGCGGTTCGTGGCGTCGCCTTCCAGCGCCCGCTCGTACGCCTCCAGGGCTTCGTCGTGGCGTCCCAGCTCGGCCAGGGCTTTCCCCAGCCGGTTGCCGGCGTCGACGTCGGGACCGAGCTCGAGCAGCTCGCGATTGGTCTCGACCGCGGACTCCCACTCGCCGCGCGTGGCATGCGAGATGGCGGCCTCAGCCAGTTGGCGTCGTTGTCGGGTGGTGGTTTCGGCTTCTCCAAGCGCCATGAGCGTTGTGAGGGCCTCCGATTACTGGTCGTGGCTCGACCGGGACCGGCCGAAAGCGCCCCCTTGTACCACCGGCCATCAGGGGTGTCAACGCGAGGCGTTCCGACCCTCATTCAGGGCCGATGCAACAGCAGCCCGGCGACCAGTCCGAGGAGCGTGAGCGCACCGGCCTCGGCCGCCACGCTGCGTCCCGAGGCACCCCCTCGGAGCGCATCCACCGCATATGCCCACGTGTAAAACGCGAGCGCGACGAGCGCCGCCATGGCCTGGGGCGCGATGCTCAGCAGCACCGCCGCGATGCCGACCTGGGAGACGACCAGCAGGTGGAGCAGGGCCTGGCCCACCGCCTGCACGCCCATGGTGCCGCGCGCCTCGGCCGATCGAAGCGCGACCGGTGCCGCAAAGACAGACAGGAGCAACAAGGGGGTGGGCCACGACTGCGCGCCGAAGAAACCGATCAGGCCCCAGGCGGCGGCGAAGACGATAAAGGTGAGCAGCACCTCGTGGATGGTCCGACCCCCGGTGCCGCGCTCCATGCGCAGCTCGAGGTACGTGATCGACCACAGCAGAACGGCAAGGATGGGCACCAGCAGGAGGCTCAGCCCGCCGGGGATGAGGCGACCGATGAGTGTTGCGGCGATGCCCGCCACCGATGGCATGGCGTAGCGAGCCAGGCCGAGGTCCGAGCGCGCCGGGCCGATAACGTAGATTGCCGCAAGACCGCCCAGCGCCAACTGCACGGCGACCGCGACCGCCAGCCAGACGGGCGCCGCGAACCAGCCGGCCGCCGCGACGAGCGCCTGGAGGATGGCGAGGATCACCGCCGCCGGCCGATCGATGCGGCGCAGCACGGCCAACCGCCGCCGGTCGGCGAAGAGGCGGCTGATCACCGTACCAGCTCCAGGAGCGCATCGGCGGATCGCGTGGTGAGCAGTTGGTCGGCCTCGAGCCAGGCACGCCGCGCGAGATCGACCGCGTGCCGCTGCTGCGCCAGCTCCTCGGTGCGATGCGCGTCGGAAGCCAGCGTCAGGCGGGCGCCAGTGCGTCCCGCGGCACGCGCCAGCGAGTCATCAAGATCGAGACGTGGACTTCCGTTGATCTCGAGCGCCGTGCCGTGGATCGCCGCCGACTCGAAGAGCCGCGGCCAATCGAGCGGCAGCGGGTCGCGCCGATTCACGATCCGACCCGACGGATGCGCGAGGATATCGACGTGCGGATGCTCGATCGCCGCCAGCGCGCGCCGCGTCAGCTGCTCGGGCGACTGCCCGCGTCCGGTGTGGATGCTGGCGATGACAACGTCGAAGCGGGCAAGAAGTTCGTCGGGGTAGTCGAGCGTCGCATCGGCGCGAATCTCGAGCTCCGTCCCGTGGAGCACGCGGAACGGCGCCAGTTCCGCGTTCACGCGCGCGATCTCGTCGCGCTGCTCCGCGACCCGCTCCGGTGTCAGGCCGCGCGCGATCCCGAGCGATGGCGAATGGTCGGTCAGCACGATGTACTCGTGCCCGAGGTCGCGCGCGGCCCGCGCCATGGTCTCGATCGAATCCACGCCATCGGTCCAGTTCGAATGCGTGTGTGTGTCACCGCGCACGTCATCCGCCGTGACCAGCGACGGAAGCTTGCCGGCGAGCGCCGCCGTGATCTCGCCGTCCCCCTCGCGAATCTCGGGCGGAATCCAGGGCAGCCCCAGCCGCCCGTAGACATCGGCCTCTTCGGGGTCGAGCAGCAGCTCGCCCGTCTCGATCACCTTGAACCCTTTCTCGGACAGCGACCAGCCGCGGTCCAGGGCCATGCCGCGCAGGGCGATGTTGTGGTCACGGCTGCCGGTGAAGTGCACGAGATGCGTGCCCCAGGCAGCCGGCGGGCAGACCATGAGGTCGACCTGTGGCCCGTCGCGCAGGATGATGCTCGACTTGTCGGTCCCCGCCGAGAGCACCCTCTCCACGTCCGAAAGGCCATCGAGCGCCGCGATAACGGCGGCGGGATCGTCTACCGCCGCTAGCAGGTCGAGATCGCCGATCGTCGTCCGCCGGCGCCGCAGGGAGCCCGCCGGCTCAATGCGTCGGACGCCGCGCACCTCGCGAAGCGCCTCGACGAGGCTCGCGACCAGGGCGTCGGCGTCATGGACGAGGAGGCGCGTGCTGCGCCGCTCGATGCGCCCGATCCCCTCGAGCACGTTCTGCTCGGTGCGCTCGGAGAGCCCCTTGACGGCGCGCAGTTGCCCGCCCTCGGCGGCGGCGCGCAGCGCGTCGAGCGAATCGATGCCCAGCTCGGCGTTGAGCAACCGAACGGTCTTGGGTCCCACACCCGGGACGCGCAGGATGTCGAGCAGTCCATCGGGCACCTGCGCCCGCAATCGCTCGTGGTACTCGAGACGACCGGTCTCCGCCAGCTCGGCCAGCTTGGCTGTCAACGCGGCTCCCGCCCCCGGCAGCTTCGGCGGGTCCCCGCGCCGGTACAGGGCGGCGACGTCGTCGGGGTAGCGCTCGACCGCATCGGCGACGCGGCGGTAGGCGACCGCCTTGTAGACCACCTCGCCGAGGATCTCGAGCATGTCGCCGATCTCGTTGAAGATCCGCGCCAGCTCGGAGTTGCTGATGACCGTATCGTCCGTCCGCGACACGCTCCGGGGTCGGGGCATCGCCGGCCATTCTAGGGCCGCGGCCAGTCCAACGCCGATCAGGCGCCGATGGGGTGCCAGACGGTCTTGACCTCAACGAACTCGCCGATCAGGTACGGCGACTGTGCCGAATCGGCCATCCAGTCGTAGCGTGCCAGGCCGGCCGACGGCGGACGGACGAACCGCTTCACATTCTCGACCGCGATCTCTTCGAGCGTGGCCGCCTCATCGGTCGCGGCGCCAAACGCGTCGAGCGCGTTGACGTCCATGTGACCGGCCAGGTGACCGACCAGCTCGCGCCGGAGACCGGTGATCAGGTTCACCACGCCGCCCGGGACGTCGGATGTGGCCAAGACCTCGGTGAGCGTGACCGCGGGCAGCGGACGCGACTCGGACGAGACCACCACGGCGGCGTTGCCGCTGACGACGGCGGGCGCCAGCCGGCTCACGAGGCCCAGCAGCGACGACTCCTCGGGGGCGATGATCCCGACCACGCCGGTCGGCTCCGGCACGCTGAAGTTGAAATACGGACCCGCGACCGGGTTCACGGTCCCGATCATCTGCGGATACTTGTCCGCCCAGCCGGCGTACCAGACCCATCGGTCGATGGCCGCGTCGACGTTGCGCGTCGCTCGAGCCCGCGAAATGCCCTCGGCCGCCATCACCTCGGCGGTGAACTGGTCGCGACGCCCCTCCATCAGCTCGGCAATGCGATACAGGACCTGGGAGCGGTTGTACGCGGTCCTGGCAGCCCAGCCGCCGAATGCCTTTCGCGCGGCAACCACGGCTTCGCGAATGTCCTTGCGCGTCCCGCGGCTGGCGTTGGCGAGCAGCTGGCCCTTGGCGCCAAAGACCTCGTACGAGCGGCCTGACTCCGTGCGCGGGAACGCACCGCCGATATACAGCTTGTATGTCTTCCGAACCCCGATCCGGTCGCCTCGGGCCGGCGCCCCATTCGTCGTGGCCAACGGCTGCGCCGCCCGCTGCTCCAGGACCGATGCACGCTTGGCGCGAGAGGCCGCCTTCGCGCGCGGGCTCATCGGCCGTTGCCTCCGGACAGATCGAGATACGCTCCGAGACCGTGGATGCCGCCCTCGCGTCCGTAGCCGGACTCCTTGTAACCTCCGAACGGCGAGGTCGGGTCGAAGCGGTTGAACGTGTTGGCCCACACGACGCCCGCTCGCATGGCCGAAACCATCTTGAAGATGCGGCTGCCCTTCTCGGTCCACACACCTGCGCTCAACCCATACGGGGTGTTGTTCGCCTTCTCGATCGCCTCCTCCGGTGTGCGGAAGGTGAGGACCGACAGGACCGGCCCGAAGATCTCCTCCTGCGCGATCCGATGCGATTGCGACACGCCGGTGAAGAGCGTGGGCCGGAAGAAGAAGCCACGAGTGGGAAGCTCGCAGTCGGGCTGGAAGATCTCGGCACCCTCGGCGATGCCCGACTCGACCAGCTCCTGAACCTTGGCGAGCTGGCCGGCCGAGTTGATGGCGCCGATATCGGTGTTCTTGTCGAGCGGATCGCCCACGCGAAGCGTGCCCAGGCGCGCCTTGAGCTTGTCGATGAGCGGATCGTAGACGCTCTCCTGCACGAAGAGCCGCGAGCCCGCGCAGCAGACCTCGCCCTGGTTGAAGTAGATGCCGTTGATGATGCCCTCGATCG
>JACDBS010000096.1 GCA_013694795.1 Chloroflexota bacterium
CGCAGCGCCCCGCGCGGTGCCGCCTGCGGGGCGGGCGCGGCGACCGGTGGACGCCGTGCCGGGCCTTCTTCGGGCGGACCGGCTGCGTGCCAATCCGACGCGGAGCGCACCACCTCGTCGTGATCGATGGCGCCCGCCACTGCGAGCACCATGCCCGAAGGACGGTACGCGGCCCGCCAATGGCCGACCACGCCGGCATGCGTCGCGCGGCGGACCGATCCGATGGTGCCGGCGATCTCGCGGCCGAGGGGGTGGCGCCCGTAGAGCAGCTCATCGAAGAGGGTGAAGACGTGATCCGATGGCGAGTCGACGTACATCCGGATCTCGTCCGCAATCACCGGCTTCTCGCTCGTGAGGTCCGCGTGCCGAAGCAGCGGATGGAGGGCCAGCTCGCTGACCGCGTGGAGGGCGACATCGGTGCGCTCTGCCGGCACCTTTGAGCTGAACACCGTCAGCTCCCGGTCGGTGCTGGCGTTCACGCTGCCGCCCACGCTCTCGACAACCTGCGAGAGGGCGCCCGCCTCCGGGTGTTCGCGCGTGCCCTTGAAGACAAGGTGCTCGAGGAAGTGCGAGAGCCCAGCGTGCGCATCATCCTCGTGGCGGGATCCGACCGGGACGAAGATGGCCACGCTGGCCGATCGGGCGCCGGGCATGGCCTGCGTCACGACTCGCATGCCGCTGGGCAGTACCGTGCGCCGGTGCGCGGGTGCGCCCACGACCCGTGGCCGTGCGCGCACCGGGGTGGCCGTCACGCGCCGTCCTCGTCCTCGTCGGAGCGGTCGCCGTCGGCGGAGTCCGCTTCGGCCGACATGAGCAGCTCCATCTGGATGAAGCGCAGGTCGCGGGCGAGCTCTTCGGCGTCGCGCGGCAGGGGGCGGCCGGTCGCGCCGGCGGCCGCATCGGTGTCCATGTCGACGCCCAGGCGTGGCTGGCCACTGGCGGCGAACTCGAGCACGACGCGTTCGTTACCGACGGTCAGCGTGTAGGTCAGGAGTTGGTCGCTGGTCGTGTCGAACTGCAGGTAATCGAACGAGTCGAGATTGAGGCAGATGGCGAGCGGCGTGAAGTATGAGGCGATCTCCGGATGGTCGACCACGATGCGCTCGACCCAGCCGGTACCGCTGGACTCAACCTTCGCTCCGCGGTAGTAGCAGTAGCTGACCGTCTGTTTCAGCAGCGGCCGCAGGATGTTGTAGATGTCGCTCCTGGCGGTGACGACGCCTGTGTTGATATAGAGCTTGGCGCGCGCCTCGGACATCGGCTCATTCGCTGTGGATCGTCGGCGAGTCTAGCACCGCCCGAGCGGTGAGCTACGATATCGCGCGTGAAGCTGCTGGCGGCCGACATCGGCAACACGAACGTCTCGATTGGACTCTTCGAGGACGATCGACTGGCGCGCTCTTGGCGCGCCATCACGCACGCCGACGCGACGCCGGACGAGGTGGCAGCCATGCTCACCGGCCTTCTCGCCCTCGACGGCCACCGCCTGGACGAGCTGGACGCGGTGGCCCTGGCCAGCGTGGTTCCTTCGTTGAGCGAGACGTGGGAGCGGCTGGCCACCGAGCGGATCGGGGTCGAGCCGTCGGTCATTGATGCGGCCTCCCTGGACGGCATCCTCGAGATTCGCATCGACCGCCCCGCTGAGGCGGGCGCTGACCGCCTGGCCAATGCCCTGGCGACACGGACGGAGTTCGGCGGACCGGCCATCGTCATCGACCTCGGCACCTCCACCAACTTCGATCTGGTCGACGCCGATGGAGCCTATATCGGCGGCGCCATCGCACCGGGCATGGGGCTCAGCCTGGAGGCGCTCGTCGGACGTGCCAGCAAGCTGCCGCGCATCGAGCTGCGACGCCCTCCGTCGGCCATCGGCGCCAACACCATCCACGCCATGCAGTCCGGCGCCGTGCTGGGCTACATCGGCCTCGTCAGCGGCCTGCTCACGGCGCTTCGCGGCGAGCTGCTGGAGCGATCCGGTGCCGGTAGCCGCGTGACGGTCGTCGCCACCGGCGGCTACACCCACCAGCCGTGGCTGCACGAGGTGCCGGGTATCGACGCGGTGGAGCCGGACCTCACCCTGCGCGGCATCCGCTACGCGTGGGTCGCCATGCGCGAGCGCGCGCACGCCACGGCCGCCGAACGATGAGCGAGGGCCTCGGACCACTGGCCGGACGCCGGATCGTCGTGGGCGTGTCCGGCAGCATCGCTGCCTACAAGGCGGTGACGCTGGTGCGCATGCTGGGCGAGCGCGGCGCCATGGTCGACGTGGCGATGACCGCTGCCGCGACCCGCTTCGTGGGCGCGCTGACCTTCGAGAGCCTCACCCATCGGCCCGTGCTCGATGATGTCTTCGAGCTCGACGCCGATCAGCAGATCGCCCATATCGAGCTGGCCGAGGCGGCCGATGCCATCGTCCTGGCTCCGGCCACCGCCAACCTGCTCGGTGAGCTGGCGGCCGGGCTGGTGAGCGACGCCGTCACCGCGATCGCCTGCGCCAGCCGCGCGCCGGTCATCGTGGCGCCGGCCATGGACGCCGGGATGTGGACCAACCCGGCCACCCAGCGCAACGTGGGCACCCTGCGCGAGTTCGGCTACATCGTGGTCGAGCCGGAGGTCGGCGAGCTCGCGTCGGGGCTCACGGGCATCGGCCGCCTGGCCGAGCCGGCCTCCATCGCCGAAGCGGTCGAGCACCTCTTCGCCCGCGCCGGGGACCTCGAGGGCCTGCACGTCGTGGTCAGTGCCGGCGGCACCCGCGAACCGCTCGATCCCGTGCGCTTCATCGGCAATCGTTCCTCGGGCAAGATGGGCGCCGCCATCGCCGAGGCTGCCCGCGACCGCGGCGCATCGGTCACGCTCATCGCCGGTGCCATGAGCGTGACCCCGCCACGCGGCGTCACCGTGGTCGACGCCACCACCGCGGTGACCATGCGCGAGGCGGTCCTGCGCGCCGCACCCGGTGCCGACATCCTCATCATGGCCGCGGCCGTCGCCGATTTCGCGCCGGCGCGCGCCAGCCAGGCAAAGATCAAGCGCTCGGGCGAGAACCTCCAGATCGAGCTCGTGCCAAACCCGGACATCGTGGCCGAGGTGGGCGAGATGCCGGACGACGTGCGTCCGTTCCTCGTCGGCTTCGCGGCCGAATCGAACGACCTGGAGGCGAACGCCGCCGCCAAGCTGCGCGACAAGGGCCTGGACCTCATCGTCGGTAACGTGGTGGGTGGGCCCTTCGACGCCATCGGCTCCGACGAGAACAAGGTCACCGTCTTCGGCGCGGAAGGCTCGCTGACCGACTGGCCGATGCTGCCCAAGCGCCAGGTGGCTGAACGCCTGTGGGACCTCATTGGAGACCGATACCGCCACGTCCGCGGCTCGTCCGACCCGGCGCCCGGTACCGGCTCCGGTCGCCGCCGACGCCGTTCGTGATCGTCGTCCACAAAGCGGACGAGCTGCGCGAGACGATCCTCCAGCGACGGGTCTCCGGCGACAGCGTCGGCTTCGTGCCGACCATGGGAATGCTCCACGATGGGCAGCTCTCGCTGGTGCGACGTGCGCGCGAGGAGAACGGCTGCGTGGTCGTGTCATCGTTCATCAACCCGCACGCCTTCAGCACGCTGGATGAGGGTGGCGGCGGCGTGCGCGATCACGTCCGCGACCTGGCATTGCTCGATCATGCGTCGGTCGATATCTGCTTCCTGCCCGACGTTTCCACGCTCTACCCGCCCGACGACACGACGCGCGTCACGGTCGAGGGGCTGACCCGGCGATTGGAGGGCGCTTCTCGGCCGGGGCACCTGGATGGGCTCACGACGGTCATGCTCAAGCTCATCAACCTGGTGGGCCCGGCGCGCCTCTACCTGGGTCAGCGCCACGCACAGCAGCTGGTGATCGTGCGTCGCATGATGCGCGACCTGTTCATGAATCTCGAGCTGGTGATCTGCCCGACCGTCCGCGACGACGACGGCCTGGCCCTCTCATCCGCGAATGCGCTTCTCGGAATCGAGGAGCGTCACGCCGCCACCTGCCTCTTCACCGCCCTGACCGCGGCCAAGGAGGCGTACGAGGCCGGCGAGCGTTCGGCGGAAGTGCTTCGCTGGCGCATGACCGATGTGCTCTCCGGTGAGCCGAAGGCCCGCATCGACTACGTCAGCGTTGCCGATGCCACGTCGCTGGTTGAGCTCCAGCGCGTGAGCGGCCCGGCCTTGGCCCTGCTTGCCGTCTGGATCGGGCGCGCGCGGCTCACCGACAACATGCCGCTGGCCTGGGATGTGGCGTAGGGATTCACACATCCAAAGTACTAGTGCGGTCCGAAGGTCGCCTCGTATGATGCGCCATGTCACCGCGACGCCGGCCGTATCGGCCGTGAGCGTCACCGGTGCATGGGAGGCCGGCGGGTGCCCACGTCCGGCCTCCCTTCATGCCCGTCGGGCCGTGGAACCCTAGAGCCGCGCCAGCAGCGCGTCCATGTCGAGCGCGCCGCCCACCAGCTCGATGATGGTCGATATCTTCTCGACGTCCGCGGCGTGCGTCTTCACCAGGATCTCGTCCACCGCCTGGGCGGTGCGGTAGGTATCGGTCCCGACCAGGTAGGCGAACAGGCCGGCGGCCTGGAGCGCCGCGAGCACGGCATCGGACGGCCGGAATCCTCCGGTCAGCACGAGACCGATCACGCGCGG
Organism: Chloroflexota bacterium; assembly: GCA_013694795.1. GTDB lineage: Bacteria > Chloroflexota > Limnocylindria > QHBO01 > QHBO01 > JACDBZ01. Next base: position 4,674 of record JACDBS010000096.1, read on the forward strand.
CACGACCGCGCCGCGGTTGGCCTCCAGCGCCGCTGACAGCAGATCTTCGCGATCACCGGGCGTGATGAGCAGGGTCCGATCACGCAGCAGCTCCATGGCATGGACCGCCTTCATGGCGCCGATGGCCACCCAGCCGATGGTCTGACCGGGTGCGGCCTCGCCGGACAGCAGCTCGCCGTCGAGGTGGGTGCCGATGAGCTCGAGCGACGGGTTGGCGAGAAACTCGGAGTATGGAATGCAGCCCAGCAGCTCGATCCCGTGCTGTGCCAGCCCGCGTCGCAGTACGTCGGGTAGGCCTGGATGCGACTCCACGTCGACCTTGTTGACGACCGCTCCGAGGACGCGGACGCCGTGCTGGCTGAACAGCGCGCAGTTGAGCACGATCTCATCGATCGGCCGACCAATGCCGCCCTCGCTGACGATGATCACGGGCGCGTCGAGCATGGCGGCCGCACCTGCGTTCGAGAGCCCGACGACCGAGCCGACCCCTGCATGGCCCGTTCCCTCGATGACCACGACGTCCTTGCTGGCCGCCACTCGCTGATAGGCTCCGCGGACCTGTGCCTCGAGATCGTCGTCGATGCGGCCCATGATGAAGTCGGTGGTGAAGCGCCGCGGCAGCGTGACCGGCGACATGTCATTGAGGGCGTCTGGCAGGTCGAAGACCTCGCTCATCAGCACTGCGTCCTCGTCAGCGCGCGTGCCGTCGACGACCAGGTAGCGCTGCCCCACCGGCTTCATGAACCCGAGACGCAGGCCGCGCTCACGGATTGCCGCCAGCAAGCCCAGGCTCGTCGTCGTCTTGCCGCGGTTCTGCCCGGTCGCGGCCAGGAAGACCCGTCGAGGTTGCGGCATTGGCACACTCTACCCACGCGCCGTAGGCCCCGAGCGTCAGGACCGCCCAGCGGCGCTAAGCGTGAACGGCCAGGATCTAACTCCCTCAGCGGCGCGCATGAGGCCGGTGCGGGGCCGCTGACGCGCTATCTGCGCCGCTGAGCAGCCGTCCGCGCGAAGAGGGCGCGCCGACCACGACAACGTTCACGGATAGCACCGCTGAGCGGCGGCGAGACGGACCCGGTCGAACCTCAGCCGCGGGGCTTCGTGCGGCGCTCGACCAGGTCCACGCCCTCGCGCAGCCGGGTCACCAGCTCAGCGTCGAGCATGTCCGGCTCCAGGTGCTCCCCCAGGCGCTCGAGCATGTCGGCCGCCACGCTGAACAGCACGTCGACATCGGCGATGAAGAACTGCGGCTCATTGTTGTAGCGGACCAGGGTCAGGCGGCCCTGGAGCGTGAGGCCGGACTCGGTGTGCGATAGCTGCGTGCCGAAGTTGTGGCCCTGGATGCCGTCGGGATTGTTCAGGAAGTTGAGCGCGTTGTCGATGACGAGCCCGAAGCGCGCGCGCCAACTGACGAGCCGCTCCTGCACATCCGAGGTGAGGCCCATCTCGCCGAGCTCCTCGAAAACGCCGCGGTCCACGGTGAGCAGCCCAACCAGCGTCGAGCCGGCGCGCCCGCCCAGCATGACCTGGAGTGATCGCTCCAGCGTGAAGACATCGGCGTCGAAGCGGGGGCTGGTCGTCACCTCCGCCAGCAGATCCTCAACGTTGTCGAGCTGGCCCGGATCCGCCAGCGCGGTCGCCAGGGTCTGGATCTCCTCCCGGAACAGGAATCGCTCTTCGTGGTCGAGCATGGGAGTCTCCTCCTGGCGAGACCGATGCGTCCGGGCGCCGCGTCGGTGCGCGGCGTCCGGATCGGTCCATTGGTCTAGGGGTAGAGGCCGCGCAGCGTGGTCGCCTCGGCCACGCGGGCCACGGCCACCATGTAGGCCGCCGTCCGCATGTCCACCTCGTGGCGATCGCTCATGGCCTGAACCGATTCGAACGCGCGATCCATGATCTCCCGCAGGCTCTCATTGATGCGCGCCTCGGTCCAGAAGAAGCTCTGCATGTCCTGGACCCATTCGAAGTAGCTGACGGTCACCCCGCCTGCGTTGCACAGGATGTCGGGGATGAGGAAGACGCCTCTGTCATGCAGGATCTCGTCGGCCTCCGGCGTGGTGGGTCCGTTTGCGGCCTCGGCCACCACCTTCGCCTTGACGCGCGGCGCGTTATGCCGGGTGATCTGGTTCTCGAGCGCCGCCGGCACGAGGATCTCGCACTCGATCTCCAGGATCTCCTGGTTCGTGACCTCGTCCGAACCGGGAAAGCCGACGACCGTGCCGTGCTCCTGCTTCCATGCGATCACCCTCGCCGGGTCGAGCCCGCTGGCGTTGTAGATGCCACCGGTCGAGTCGCTGACCGCGACAATCGTGGCCCCCTCTTCGGCCAGCAGGGTGGCGGCGATGCTGCCGGCGTTGCCGTAGCCCTGGATTGAGACGCGCGCGCCCACAATCGGCTGATTCTTGGCCTTCGCCCATTGCTGGAGAGTGAAGACCGCACCACGCGCGGTCGCCTCGTTGCGGCCAAGCGACCCGCCGATGGCGATCGGCTTGCCCGTGACGACGCCGGCGATCGTGTAGCCGTGATGCATGGAGTAGGTGTCCATGATCCAGGCCATGGTCTGTGCGTTCGTGTTCACGTCGGGCGCAGGAATGTCGCGATCCGGACCGATGAGGGGGCTGATCTCGGTGGTGAAGCGCCGGGTCAGGCCTTCGACCTCGCGGATGGACAGCTTCTTCGGATCAACGATGACGCCGCCCTTGGCGCCGCCATACGGGATGTTGACGCACGCGCACTTCCAGCTCATCCACATGGCAAGGGCGCGCACCTCATCGAGCGTCACGTCCTGGTGGTAGCGGATGCCGCCCTTGCCCGGGCCGCGGCTGACGTTGTGCTGGACGCGGTGGCCGGTGAAGACCCTGACGTTGCCATCGTCCATGGTGACGGGGAAGTTGACGGTGAGCTCACGCTGCGGGACGCGCAGCACGCGGCGCATGCCATCGTCGAGGTCGAGCTTGTCGGCGGCGTGATCGAATTGGGACTGGGCGACGGCCCAGATATTCGGAGCTTCCGCCACCGGGTTGGTACTGGCCATCAGGTGCGCTGAGTGCCTCCTGTGATGCACGCGCCGGCGCCTCTGCACGCCACAAGTGTCCGAAGGCGGAAGCTGGCCGAAATCGCGGGTGACGGTTGCCGATTCTAGCGCACCGCCAGGAAGCTGTGGATAGCCTGCTCAAGCTGCCGCAGGCGGGCGGGCGCTGCGATTGACCCAGAAGGCGAAGGCAAATACGAGCAGCAACCCCACCCCAAGGGCTGCCTTCGCGGCACCGCTTCCGGCGTCCTGATAGTTTCCACCGGTCAGCAGCACGATGCCGACCGCCAGCCCCGCTGTCCCGACGACCAGGCCCACGCGGCTGCTGGCCTGACCAAGGCGCGGGCCCCAGGCGACCCCAGCACCAAGTGCGGCGCTGCTCGTGAGCATCAGCGTGGCGAGCAGCCCGATGCCGACCGCCAGCCAGGCATCGGGCGAGGCAAAAGCGCCCCTCAACTCGTAGGTCAACCACGCAAGCCCCGCGCCAATCAGCAAGTCGAGGACCGCTGCGAACTTCATCCCGCTAGCCTCGCAAGCGACCACTACGGGACGACAGCGGGGCGGGCGCGGCTTTGATGGCGCGCCCTGCGCCCGGCCTCGAAACATCCATCGGCGGAGTCTGACGAGTCAGACGGTCTCCACGGCCATCGCGACGGCTCCCCCACCGCCCAGGCAGAGGGTGGCCAGGCCCTTCCCGCCACCACGACGTCGCAGCTCATGTAGCAGCGTGGTCAGCACGCGGGCGCCGGATGCACCGATGGGATGACCAAGCGCAATCGCGCCGCCGTTGACATTGACGCGGTCCCAGTCGAAGCCGAGCTCGTTGCCATCGGCCAGCACCTGGGCGGCAAAAGCCTCGTTGATCTCGATCAGGTCAAAATCGTCGATCGAGCCACCCACGCGCTCGATCAGCCGTCGGACGCCAAGGATCGGCGCCTCGAACAGCCATTCGGGGGCGACGTCGGCCTGGGCGTAGCCGGTGATCCGGGCGATCGGCTGTGCACCGTTCAGGGCCTCCTCGGAGGAGATGACCAGGGCCGCGGCACCATCGGTGATGCCCGGGGCATTGCCGGCGGTGACCGATCCACCGTCGGGCTGGAATGCCGGCCTGAGCTTCGCCAGCGCCTCGGCACTGGTGTCCGCGCGCGGTCCCTCATCAATGCTGATGATGGTGTCGCCACTCTTGCCCGGAACCGTGACCGGCACGATCTCCTCGTCGAAGCGACCGGCTTCCTGCGCCGCAACGGCGCGCTGGTGAGAGCGCAGGGCGAACTCGTCCTGTGCCTCGCGCGTGACGTCGTGCTTGGCCGCCACGCGCTCGGCGTGCAGACCCATGTGGACGTCGCAGGTGGAGCACCACAGGCCGTCGTGAACGGTGGAGTCGACGACCTTCCCATCACCCAGCCGGTAGCCGGTGCGTGCCTGCGGCAACAGATAGGGAGCCATGTTCATGCTCTCCATGCCGCCGGCCACGATGACCTCGGCGTCCCCGGCGCGGATGGCCGATGCGCCCAACATCACCGCCTTCAGCCCCGAGCCACACACCTTGTTGATGGTGGTCGCGCTCACACCCTCGGGAAGGCCCGCCTTCAGGGCCGCCTGGCGTGCCGGAGCCTGGCCGGCACCTGCCTGGAGGACCTGGCCCATGATCGCCTCGTCGATCTGCTCCGGCGCGGTGCCGGACCGCTCGACCGCGGCACGGATGGCCACGGCGCCGAGGTCGGTGGCGGGGGTGGTCGACAGTCCTCCGCCGAACTTGCCGATCGGCGTCCTGGCGGCGGAGAGGATGTACACGTCACGCATGGCGACCATGGTACCGCTCGGCGTGATCCACCGATCGTGGTGAGCCTACTCGGCGCCGGGCTTCTCGTCGAAGAGGTACGCGATCTTGTCGGCCCAGTTCTGGAGCACCACCCGGTTCTTCGTCTTCATCGACGGCGTGAGCTCGCC
>JACDBS010000111.1 GCA_013694795.1 Chloroflexota bacterium
ACCTTGGCTTCAGCCGCATCCAGTTCACGCCCGACCTCATGCCGGCCGACATCGTGGGCACCAACATCATCGTCGAGGAAGGTGGCGAGCGGCGCTTCCGCTTCCAGCAGGGACCGCTCTTCGGCAACCTGATCCTCGCCGACGAGATCAACCGCGCGACGCCCAAGACGCAATCGGCACTGCTGGAGGCCATGCAGGAGCATCGCGTCACGGTGGCCAAGCAGCAATACACGCTGTCGGAGCCATTCTTCGTGCTCGCCACCCAGAACCCGCTCGAGATGGAGGGCACCTATCCCCTGCCGGAGGCGCAGTTGGATCGGTTCTTCTTCAAGATCGACGTGCCCTTCCCGTCGGAGGAGGACCTGGTGGCGATCATGGAGCGCACGACGGGCGTCGAGCAGCCGGTCGTGGGCAAGGCGGCTTCCGGGGCCGATGTGGTCGCCATGCAGCAGCTGGCGCGCGACGTGCCGATCGCCTCGCACGTGATGGCGTACGCCATCCGCCTGCTGCGCGGGACCCACCCCGACACCGAAGGCGTGCCGGAGATCGTTCGGTCGTACGTGCGCTACGGCGCCTCGCCACGCGGCGCGCAGGCGATGGTGCTGGGCGCCAAGATCCACGCGCTGCTCGACGGCCGCTTCAACGTCGCGTACGGCGACGTGCAGGCGGTCGCGGCACCGGCCATGCGGCATCGGATCATCCTCAACTTCGAGGGTGAGGCCGAGGGCATCAGCACCGATTCGGTCGTGCGCGCGATCATCGCCGAGACGCCCACCGAACCAGCCGAGTAGGCGGCCCCGTGCCGCGCGCTTCGATTCCCGGCGCGGTTGCGCTGGTCGCAACGAACGACGAAGCAGCGGGCATTGCCTGGCCTCGGTGCCCGCGGATTACCAAGATTCACATAGGTTCGAGGTCGCCAAGAGCGGTAGATCGGTGCCTCGACGGGCGCTCCTTCGTAGATCGGTGCGCTGGGTGCAACCCGCCGAACGGCACCCGATCGCTACCACCCCACGGGCATGACGGCCACTCAGTGGCCGATCGTGCGCCCCACGGGAGGACCAGCCACCCGCAGCGCCCCCAGCCTGGCCAGAGGTCCCACCCGGCGGTAATCCGGCCACTCAGTGGCCGATACGCCCACCCCACGGGAATCGCGCAGGAGCGTGGGAGGGGCGGAGACAGATGACCGGCGCCGAGCGAGCCCACCTCTTCGACGAGACGTTTCTGCGCCGGCTGGAGCAGCTCGAGCTGGCCTCGCGCCGCCTGACCGCCGGCCGCATGAAGGGCGAGCGTCGTTCGGTGCGTCGAGGCCAGAGCGTCGAGTTCGCCGATTACCGCAACTACACCGCAGGCGACGACCTGCGCCAGCTCGACTGGAACGCGTACGCCCGCCTGGAGAAGCTCTTCGTGAAGCTCTTCGTCGAGGAGGAGGACGTCACGGTTCATATCCTGGTCGACGCTTCGCGCAGCATGGACTACGGCCAGCCGAACAAGCTCGACGCCGCCCGGCGTGCCGCCGCCGCGCTCGGCTACCTTGGCCTCGCCAGCATGGACCGCGTCAGCGTCGCCTTCCTTGGTGACGGCGCGGCGACCGGCATGCGGCCGATGCGCGGCAAACGCCGCGCGCTGGAGCTCTTCCGATTTCTCTCCGGGCCGCGGACCGAGCGCCTGACGGGCCTCGCCTCCGCCGCTCGTTCCTACGCTGGGCGAATGCGAGGCACCGGCCCGCTGCTCCTCATCAGTGACCTGATGGACCCCGGCTACCTCGACGCGCTGCGCGATCTCGCCGGAACACGATGCCAGCTCTCGGTCCTTCACCTCCTGGCGCCCGATGAGCTCGAGCCCGACGTGCCGCCCGACGCCCGCCTGATCGACAACGAGACCGGCCATGCGGTCGAGGTCTCGGGCGACGACGACCTCGTCGATCGCTATCGCACTCGCCTGGCCGAATGGCAGGCAGAGATCGCATCCTTCGTCGGCAAGCGCGGCGGCGCCTACGTCCAGGTCCGCTCCGACCTCGACCTCGCCGATCTTCTCTTCGACGTCCTCCGCCGCCGTCGGGTGGTCGAATGATCGCGCCCCTGGCCCTCATCGGTCTGCTGACATTGCCGGTGATCGTGGCGTTCTACATGCTGCGACTGCGGCGCCGCGACCTGCCGGTCGGCTCCACCTTCCTGTGGCAGCAGCTCATCCGTGATGTCGAGGCCAACGCACCGTGGCAGAGGCTGCGCTTCAGCTGGCTGCTCCTGGTGCAGCTGCTCATTGCCGCGATCGTGGTGCTGGCCGCCGCCCGTCCATTCACGGCAAGCCAGTCCGACCTCGCCGCGAATGTGGTGCTCATCGTGGACACCAGCGCCTCGATGGCGACGCGCACCGACGACGAGGACCGCATGGCGCTGGCACGGGCGCGTGCCACGCAAGTCGTCGGCCGGCTGCCGGAGGGCGGACGCGTGACCCTGGTCGCCGCCGCCGATACGGCGGATGTCCTCATCAACGAGACCGATGACCACGACGCGGCCCTCGAGGCGATCGACGGAATCACGGCCACCCAGCTGCCAGGAGATCTGACCGATGCCTTCGCTCTATCGTCCGCGCTGGCGGCGCGCGACAGTGACTCGACCATCGTGGTCGTCACCGACGCCTCCGGCGACGAGCTGCCGGAGGTGGGCGTGGGCGCGCCGGTGGTCGTCGAGCGCATCGGTGCGACGGATGCGAACCAGGCGGTTGCCGCCCTGTCGGCACTGCGCCGCTCCGGCGGGGCCCAGCTGGACCTGTTCGTCGCCGTCGCCAACCCGTCCACGGCCGATGCGACCCGGCGCCTGGAGGTCTATGCCGATGACGCACTGGTGGATGCGCGAGTGCTGGCCATCCCGGCCGGGCAGCGCTCCGAGATCCTCATCAGCACGGTCCCCGCCAACGCCCGCACGGTCGAGGCGCGCCTGGCGGGCGACGATGCCCTCGCCACCGATGACCGCGCCTTCGCCATCGTGCCGGCCGAGGAGACGACCATGGCCTTGCTGGTCGGGGACGGCAGCGCTTACCTCGAGAACGCGCTCGCGCTCCTGCCGCGACTGGAGCTGTACGCCGTTGGCGAGGACGGCTACACCGATGCGCTGGCCGACGCGGAGGCCGACGCCATGCCCTACGACGTATTCATTTTCGATGGCATCGTGCCGGCCGAGCCGCCAGCGGGGGCCGCCCTGTACATCAATCCGGCCACCGATGGCGCCTTCGGGACGGTCGCCGGGCGGGTCTCCGGGCCGATCATCGACCGGACCGATCCGGACGAGCCGCTCCTGCGCTTCGTCGACCTCGGCAGCGTGCACATCGGGCGCGCCCGAGAGATCGCCCTCGCCGATGGCGTGCGCGCAGTGGTCTCCACCACCGGCGGCGATCCATTGATTGCGGCCGGCGAGATCGAGGGGAGGCGCCTGGGAGTCATCGGCTTCGACCTCGCGGAATCCGACCTGCCGCTCCAGATCGCGTTCCCGCTGCTCATGAGCAACCTCGCCGACTACCTCCTGCCGACCGGCGGCGGCCTCCTGCCGTCGTCGATGCCGCTTGGAGAGTCGCTGACCGTCAATGTGGACCCGAGCGTGGAGCGCGTCAGCGTCCTGACGGGGGGCGTGGCGGTGGAGCTGCCGGCGGTCGGTGGTCGGCTCACGCTGCCCGGCGCAGAGATGGTGGGACTGCGGGAGATCCGCGCCATCAGCGACGACCCCGAGCTCGGCGGCGTCGAGCTGGGACGAACGGCGGTCAACCTGTTCAGCGCCGACGAATCCGACGTGGCGCCGGGCGACCCGCAGCGCATCATGGAGATGGGCCGTGTCACCGCCGATGACGACGGCCCCGCGCAGCCGACGCGCGCGGAGTGGTGGTGGCCCCTGGTATTGGCGGCCCTCGCGCTGCTGGCGGCCGAGTGGCTGCTTTTCCATCGGCCCACCCGGCGCAGCCTGCGCCGCGCCTTCGTGCGGCGTCCGCAGCCGTTGGGCGGGCGGGCGCCATGAGCCTGCCGTTCACCTTCACCGATCCGGCCTGGCTATGGCTGGGGCTGCCCTCGGTGGCGATCGTGGTCGCCGGCTGGACGGCGGCCTCGCGCACGCTGCCCGTCGGTCGCCGAGTGGCGTCGCTCGTGATTCGCCTGGTGCTGGTGAGCGCGCTGGTCCTGGCGCTGGCCGGGATGCGGCTGGCGCTGCCGGCGGATCGGCTCAGCGTGGTCTTCCTGCTCGACGCCTCGGCCTCCATGCTGGATGCGACCAGCGAGGAGCTGGTCGACTGGGCGCGCGGCGCGGTGCGCGAGATGCCCGACGGCGACACAGCCGGCGTGGTGGTCTTCGGCGGAAATGCCCTCGTGGACCGGCTGCCGTCCGACCTGGACGAGTTGGCCACGCCGGCATCGGCGCCGGTGGCGGGCGCGACCGATGTGGCGGCTGCGGTCAGGCTTGCCGCGGCCATCTTCCCGGCGGGCACCCAGCAACGGATCGTTCTCCTGTCGGACGGCAACGACACCGGTGGCGAGGCTACCGACGCCATCGGCGCGGCGGCGGCGCGTGGGATCCGGCTGGACGTGGTGACGCCGGCTGACGAATCGGCGGCGGAGGTGCTGGTCGACGCGCTCGACGCGCCACCGGGCGCGCGTGTCGGCGAAACGATCGACCTCATCGTCCGCCTGCGCTCCACCATCACCACCAGCGCCACCCTGCGCCTCCTGGCGGATGGCGCCACGGTCGCGACGCGCGACATCGATCTCCGGCCCGGGATCACCACCCTGCCCTTCGCCGTCACCGCCGACGAACCGGGCTTCCACGTCTTCCGCGCGGTGATCGAGCCTGCCGACGATCGGTTCAGCGAGAACAACGCCGCCGACGCCTACGTGCTCGTGAGCGGTGAGCCGCAGGTGCTGGTCGCCACCGATGACGCAGAGCGCGCCGCCGACCTCGTCGCCTCGCTGGGCGAGGGCAGCCTGGAGGTGACGGTGGTCCCGTCGAACGGCGTGCCGTCCTCGCTCACCACCCTGGCCGGATACGACACCATCGTGCTCGACAACGTCGCCGCCGATGCGCTGGGCGCGACCACCATGGCGTCGCTCCAGGTCTACGTGCGCGACCTGGGCAAGGGGCTGGTCATGATCGGCGGGCGCTCCAGCTACGGTGCCGGCGGCTACCTCGACACGCCGCTGGAAGAGGCGCTGCCGGTGTACATGACCGTCCGCGACCGTGAGCGCTCGCCCGACGTGGCGATGGTGGCGGTGGTCGACAAGTCGGGCAGCATGGCCGATTGCCACTGCACCGGGGACTCGCGCGACAATGCCAATCCGTCCGGCACCCGCGGCTTCGAGAAGGTCGATATCGCCAAGGAGGCCATCCTGCGCGCCGCCGAGGCGCTGGCCCCAACCGACCAGCTGGGCGTGGTCACCTTCGATGCCAACGCGCACTGGGCGGTGCGCACGGCGCCCATCGACTTCGGCGCGCTGGGCAACGGCCTCGGCTTCGCGGCGGACGGCAACACGAACATCTACGCCGGGCTCAAAGCGGCCTACGACGACCTCATCAACAACCCGGCCACCCTGCGCCACATCATCCTCATCACCGATGGCTGGTCGACGCATGGCGCATACGACGACCTGCTGGCCGACATGCGGGCAGCCGGCATTACCCTGTCGACCATCGGCACTGGCGGCGGCTCGGCCGGCCTGCTCGAGCGCCTGGCGGAAGAGGCGGGCGGCCGCTATTACGACGCCGCCGATGCCACGACCATTCCCGACATCTTCCTGCGCGAGACGATCCGCACCGCCGGCGAGCAGATCGTGGAGGAGACTTTCCAGCCCATCCCGTCGGCGCCGTCCGAGATCCTCGACGGGCTGGATGCCGGGCGGCTGCCGCAGCTCATGGGATACAACGCCACGACGGCCAAGGGCTCAGCCACCGTTGCGCTCCTGACCGGGCGCGAGGATCCGCTGCTGGCGCAGTGGCAGTACGGGTTGGGACGTGCCGTGGCGTGGACCTCGGACACACGCCAGCAATGGGCCACGTCCTGGATCGGCACCCCAGAGTTCGGGACACTCACCGCGCAGCTCGTGGCATGGACTCTGCCACCGCGGGATGCGGAAGGAATCGAGGTCAGCTTCTCCCCCGCCGACCGCGGCGAGCTCAACGTGGAGGTCACCTCGTTCGACGACGAGGGTGGCCCCCGCAACTTCTACCGCAGCATCCTGCGCCTCGTGTCGCCGGACCTGGAGCCGACGCAGACCGTGCTTGAGCAGGTCGGCCCCGGTCGGTACGCGGGCACCGTCCGCGCCGAGGACCCCGGCGCCTACCTCGTGCGGGTGGCCCAGACCTTCGAGGGTGAAGAAGGGACCGATGCGGCGAGCCGCACGCTCGGCATCGTCTCGCCCGCCGCCGAGGAGTACCGAAGGCTGGGCGTCGACGCCGATGCTCTCGCCTCGTACGCCGCCGCCGGTGGCGGACGGGAGCTGCCCCTGGCGGGCGAGAATTCGGGAGCCGACGTGTGGCGCCACGACATCAGCGCCAGCGCCTTCCCGACACCGATCTGGCCGTGGCTGCTCCTCACC
>JACDBS010000026.1 GCA_013694795.1 Chloroflexota bacterium
TCTCGGACGTGCCGTCGCAGGACGTCCAAGTTGTCGCCGTAGTAAAGCGTGTTATCCGCCACCCCGAGAGGGTAGCAAGAGGCAGCGGCGCCGGCCGGCCCGGATCGCCCGGCGCTCGCTCTGAGTCGTCGCCGGCGCGATGCCCTCCGCCGTCAACGGCCGCGGCCCGGCGGGACAGTACGCCCCCGCCGATTACCGGCCGCTTATCGCGGGCGCCGACGATCGAGGACACCGATACCACTCCGCGCGGCTTGTCGCGACTTGAACGGGTCCTAGGCACGCCCAAACGCGGGCTCCGGGTCGCGCGCCCAGACGGGCGACGATCGACGCGTCCGGGGCGTTCAGCCGTCCTCTCGGCGTCCTTCAGGTATGAACGTCTTGTCGACGACCGTCGCCGTTCCACTACAAGGCTCAGGCCGGCATGGTATACGATTCATAAGTGAAAGTTGATACGACGACCTGCACCCACGTCGGCTTCGCCGGGATGAAGCGAGTCGGGCTGTTCAGGCTGGGCAGGCCCAGAAATCCGCATCGAAAAGAAGCGAGTTCGCGCCCTTCTTGGCGTTCTGGCGGCGCACGCCACCGACCCGGTCTCGCGCGACGCGGTCATCGACCTGCTCTGGCCCGATGCCGACGGCGACGCCGCGATCAATAGCCTAAACCAGACGGTGTTTCAGTTACGCCGTTACCTGGACCCAAACTATCGCGGCGGAGACAGTCCCGAGTACATCCTCAGCAACGCCGACCATGTGAGTCTCAATGACGAACTGATACGCACCGATCTCGCGGAGGTTCACCGACTGCCAGACCGAATTGTCGGCGCAGACTGGCAGCATCGCCACGGCACCGTGACCCGAGTGCTTAGCCTTATCCGTGGTGAGTTCTTGGCAGACCTGCGCTACGAAGACTGGGCCAATCGCCTTCAGCTCTCCGTGCACACCGACGTCCGACGATTCCTCCTACCGATTGCTCAGGCCGGTCCAGACACATACGACACCGCGTTGTCCCTGCGTGCAGCCCAAACCTTACTGAAGCTTGATCCATTTGATGAAGCAGCCGTCCTTGCGCTCGCGAGCGCCATGGCCCGATCCGGCAAGAGAATCGCTGCCCGAGACCTCGTCATTGACTACGCAAGGAGAGTGCGCGGTGAGTTCGACGACGAGCCATCCTCACAGTTCGTGAGCGCAGCAGGGTCACTCGGGGTGTCTGGAAGGATCAATCCCCAATTGATTTCGGGGGACTAAGATGCGGTAAGGGGTTGACTTGTGGGGTGCGGCGGCTTAAGGTGTGGCTGAGTCGTAGTACTTTGGTACTCGGCGAGATCTGGGACGCCTTGATCCGACCGCTGAAATTGGGCACTTAGGCGCGTCGGGGAGCAGGTAGTGCAACCGACCGTTCCGTCACGGAGTGTGTCGGCTGTAATCAAGGTAGGTTCTGAAGAAGAGGGCACCTTCTGATGGCCAAAGAGCTCATCAAGGGCTGGTAACGCCAATTCCAGAGGAGATCGGCATGCGGGCGCATTTCATGCGTATCGGCGCGCTGATATCAGCTCTATCAACGCTCGTCGCGCTCGCACTGGCGGGCGGAGCGGGGGTACGGGGCTGGTAGGAGGTTCGTGGTAGACTCCGGCCGGGCACGACCCTAAGTAGACGCCGGTGAACACCAACGTTATCCGCCTAATCCTCGCAACCGTAGCCGCCGCAGTTCTCGTAATTGCGGCGGCTTTTTTCCTATTTCCGATACGGGACGCGATCGGCGGCATTCCTGGCCTGGTGTTTTGGACGTCAGCAACGCTTATCGCGAGCGCAATGCCGGTGAGGCTACCGCGTGGAAGCGTGGTATCGGTGGGTTCGGCTCCAATCCTCGCCGCGATGATCCTAGGCGGACCATTGGCGGGTGCGGTTGTTTCGTTCATTGGGACCACTGACGAGCGGGAAGTTCGAGGCCAGGTGCCGTGGTACGGCACCCTCTACAACCACTCCGCAGCAGCGGCTTCGGTGGCCGTCGCGGGAATGCTTTATGAGATCCTCAGATCTGGGGTCGGAGGATCGCACCCTCTCGCCGTGTTTGCATCCGCGCTGGTTGCGAGCGCCGTGTTCCTCGCCCTGACGTGGGTCCTCGCGGTGTTTGCGGTTACCGCGCGGACGGGCGTGCCCATGCGAACAATCTGGGCTCAAGATGTGAGCGGTGTTGCCGCAAATCTCATTGGCCTGGCGCCACTGGCCTGGCTCATGGCGCAGATCTTTCAGCTGCCGAATGGCGTGGGTTGGTGGGCCACCCCGCTGTTCGTGGTCCCGCTCTTCACCACGCGCCTGGCGTACGCAAGGTATGTCGAGACGCGTGAGCTGTTCGAGCAGACCATCGAGGCGCTGGCCAAGGCGGTCGACGCGCGGGACAAGTACACGCGCAACCATTCGAGCAGGGTGAGCTTCATCGCGGAGGCCATGTCGCGCGTGATGCGGATCTCGGAGCAGAAGATCGAGAAGATCCGCTGGGCGGGGCTGCTGCACGATGTCGGCAAGATCGGCATCCGCGACAACATCCTGCTCAAGGAAGGGCCACTTGACAGGGGCGAGCGGATCCTGATGAACCAGCATCCGACCATCGGGGCGGAGATCGTGGCGCCGGCGACCCAGTTGGCCGAGGAGGCACCCCTGATCAGGGCGCACCACGAGTGGTTCAACGGCTCCGGCTATCCGGACGGGGTGGAGGCGCTCGACATCCCGCTGGGCGCCCGCATCCTCACCATCGCCGATGCGTACGAGGCCATGACCAGCTCGCGCCCGTACCGCAAGACGCCGCTGACGCACGAGCAGGCCGTGGACCAGCTGGAGAAGTTCACCGGCATCCAGTTCGACCCGCAGATCGTGCCCATCCTGGTGAATCTGGACCGCGGCATCCTGGACCGGCCGCCAGACCGGGCCGACGAGCTGCCGACCATGCTGCACCAGCCCGACCCGCGAGACATGCCGATGGAGCCGGCGAGGCCCGCCCTGGCCTCGGAAGATGTTTCTTAGCACCATCCTGGCGGCGCTGATCGTAGGCGCACTGGCGGGGGGCGGACTTCCCCGGCTGGCGGATCTGAAGCTGCGCTGGACCATGCTGCTGGTGACGGCGCTGGGGCTTCGGGTGGCGGTGGGGCTCACCCGTGACACGGGCATCGGGGCCGACATCCCGGTCGGATGGGCCTACATCGCCGTCTACGGGCTCATCCTCGCCTGGTTCTGGGGAAACTGGAGGGTGCCGGGGCTCCAGATCGCGGCGGTCGGCATCGGTGCAAACATGGCCGCGGTGCTCATCAACGCCGGACAGATGCCCATCTGGTCGGCCGCCTACTACGCCGCTGGATTCACGGATGCCGCCATCCTCAACGACCCCTTCCATTTCCTGCTCACCGCCGATACGGTCGCCGCCTTCGTCGCCTCCGGCGGGCTGTTCGGCGACGTCATCCCGCTGCCGATCCCGGTCATCCGCGACGTGGTCAGCATCGGCGATGTGCTCCTGGCGCTCGGGATCTTCTGGGCCATCGTCTATTCCATGACGCGGGCCGATGCGCCGGCGCGATCGTCACTGGCCTTCGGCGCAAGCCCGGTCGTTCGTCCCGGAGCCACCGGCGCTGCCGCGCTGGGGATGCCGTATGCCGACGCAGGCCGGATCCCGGCCGAGATGTCGCACGAGGAGGCCGAACGGGCGGGCGTCCGGCGGCAGTCTCCGTACCTGCGCCTGGTCCGCAACCGCAACTTCTCGCTGCTGTGGACCGGGCAGCTCATCTCGCTGCTGGGCGACCGAATCCACGTCATCGCGCTGGGAGCCCTGGTGGCCACCCGCGGCACCCCGCTCGAGGTGGGGCTGACGTTCGCCGCCACCGCCGTGCCGAGCGTGGTGCTGGGTCCGCTGGCCGGGGTCCTGGTGGACCGATGGGACCGCCGCCGCACCATGATCGCCTGCGACGTGGTGCGAGCTGCGCTGGTGCTGGCGGTGCCGGTCGCGTTCGAGATCCACATCGGCCTGGTGTACGCGAGCGCCTTCCTGATCGCGACCGTCACGCTCCTCTTCCGACCCGCCAAGACCGCTGTCGTGCCGTCGATCGTGAAGGATCGCGACCTCGTGGTAGCCAACTCGGCGATGTCGGTGCCGGAGACCGCGGCAGATCTCATCGGCTTCCCCGTCGCCGGACTGATCGTGAGCGCCCTTGCCTCGGTGATCAGCGCAGCGTTCGTCCTCGATGCGGGCACCTACGTGGTTTCGGCGGTGCTCATCTGGGCCATGATCCTGCCGCGCCAGGTCCCCGAAGCCCAGGAGCGGATGTCGGTTGCGGGGGTGTGGCGCGAGATGGGAGAGGGCTTCTCCTTCCTGTGGCACGAGGCAGCGCTCCTGTCGAACACGCTCCTTTCGACCGTGGCGCAGGTCGCGGTCGGCGCCGAGATCGTGGTCAGCCTGCTGTATGCCAAGGACGTCGTCGACCGCGGCGCCATGGGCTTCGAGCAGATGTACTCGCTCCTCCTGACGGCCATCGCGGTGGGCAGCGTGCTCGCCGGAATCGGGGTCGGAGCCCTGGGCGAGCGCGTGGCCAAGGGACCCATGGTCATCGTCGGGTTCATCGGCATGGGCCTCTCGCTGGCGTTCGCCGGACTGGTCACCGATCCTTTGCTGGCCATCGCGGCCTTCTTCTTCACCGGGGCGTTCAACATGGTCTTCATCATCCCGACCGTCACGCTCTTCCAGGAGCGGACGCCGCAACGGCTCATGGGCCGCGTGGTCTCGAGTCGCCAGGCGCTCGTCTTCGGCTCCATCGCGGCATCCATGGTGCTGTCCGGCTTGCTCGCGGGGATCATCGGTCCGGCACTGGTCCTCGTGATCAGCGGCGCCATCTGCGCAGCTGCCGGCGCCATCGGCATTGCCATCCCGGCCTTGCGCAACGCCCGCTAGGTCCGTGCCCGCGCGGTCTGCTACCCTTCGCGCGCCGTGGGACTGATCTTCGACCTTGCGGTCGTGGCCCTCGCACTGGTGGTCATCGGCTCGCTGGCACTCCTGGCTTGGACGCTTGCCGTGAACGCGGTGCGCGCCGTGCACACCGGGCGGGAGCGGGTCCATGGTCTGCGCCAATCCGTGACCGATGCGGAACGGCGCCTTCAATCAGCCTCGAAGCGAGCGTCTGCGGCACTGGCCGAGCTTTCGCTGCACGCAACACCCGGAGCTGGAGACCGATCCGACCGATGACGACCACCGACCCCAACCGCCCATCCGGCTACCGCGGTGCTCTCCCCACGCGCGAGGACCGGCTGGCGCGTCCGTGGATCTTCCTCGTCATCGGCTTCTTCGTGCTCATCCTGGTGCTCTCCGTCCTGGGCGTCCCCTCGCGCTTCATCCCCGATCCGACCCCCGTGCCCCTGCCCTCCCTGTCAGCCTCGCCTTTGGCGGAGCCATCGGCCTCAGCTTCCGCCTCGGCTTCCGTTGGGGCCTCTCCTTCGGCTCCGGCTTCGGCGTCTGCCTCGGCCTCGGCCTCGGCTGAGCCATCCCCTACCGCCACGTCGCCGTAGAACCGACTGATCGGTCTCTGGGAGTCGTCGGCGAGCGCCACCTCGGAATAGCGTCGATACATCGGCGGATCGCGGCGTAAGTGGTCTCCCGCGCGCCCTGGCGCCGATGTATCGGCCCTCG
>JACDBS010000175.1 GCA_013694795.1 Chloroflexota bacterium
GGTGCCGATATCGAAGGGCTCGTCGATGCTGCGGCCCTGGCTGCCATCGCCGGGGTTGCCGCCACCGCCCGCGTTGTCACCGAGCGTCACGGTGATGGTGTGGATGATCGGGCCCGGTGTGACCGTGCCTTCGACCACCGTCGTTGATTGGACGGTGAAGTCGATGTGGTAGCCGCTGAGGCTGGTGTCGCGTCCGTTGCAGGTGTTCTGCGCGCCGATGCTGGCGCACATCTGCTTGAAGACCGCGATGGTGCCGTCTGCGATGCTCTCACTTGTCGTGTGTGTGGCACGGACGGGGTTCGCCAGCGCGAAGAGCGACAGGACCAGAGCGACCACGGCGAGCATGCTCAACGCGAGCTGGGGGAACGCGCGGAGCGTCCCGGTCGATGTTTGACCCACGATAGGGCCCCCTTTCTTCCTTATGGCCGTCGATCGTCGCGATGCCCGGCCGGGTGAGAGTTGATTGCCACGGAAGCATCCGTCGCGGGCGCGGTGGCCGGATCGCACAATCCGAGCGGCCATCGCAATGAGACCAGTACGCAGAATACGTACCAAAGTACTACTGTGTCTAGAGGACAAACGCTCGGTCGGTGGTAGGGACGAGTGGGGTGAGGTGCGGTCGGCGTAGGACCATCCGCGCAAACCGTTGCCGATCCGCACCAGGATCTTCGGTGTCGATGCCAGCACTGGTGCTCAGGAGGTGCGGCCGCGGGCCTCCAGCACGACGACCTGGGTCTCATCGGGCAGGGAGCTGTGGGTGATCTGTGCCTTCGGTTGGCGGATCGGCTCGGCGGCCATCTCGTGCAGGAACTTCTCGGGTCCGCCCAGGTCCTTCGAACCGCCATCCACCCCGAAGTGCATCGGTATGACGATCTTCGGACCGATCTGCGACACCACCTCCGCGGCCTCCGCCGGTGTCAGCGTGGTCTCGCCGCCGACGGGGACGAGCAGCACGTCGACGGGTCCCAGCTCATGGACCTGTTCATCGGTCAGCAGGTGGCCCAGGTCGCCGAGGTGGCAGATGTGGACGCTGTCGATCTCGATGCTGAAGACCATGTTCTCGCCGCGGGAGGCGCCGGCCTCGCCGTCGTGGTAGGTCCGGATGGCGGTGACCAGGAGGTCGCTGAACTCGTACTCGCCCGGGCGGGTCAGGGTCAGGCCGGCGCTGATGGAGCGGGTGTAGGTGTGGTCCGGGTGATCGTGGCTGATGGTCAGCAGGTCCACGGTGTGCTTGCCAGCCACGAAGCCGGTCGACGGCGGGCAGGGGTCGGTGATGACGGTGGCATCCTTGCCCTTCAGTCGGAAGCAGGCACGCCCGTACCAGGTGATCTCCATCGGTCTGGGCATCCTAGCAGCGTGAGTGCGCCTCGGTTGCAGGTCAGCGTTCGGTGGTGAGCCCGTGCGTGGGCCTATTTCCCATCACGTGATTCTTATCGGAAGGGTCAGTCCTGTCCGCGAGGCTAATTCCCACCACGTGACGCTCAGGGCGGGTTTCGGCCCGGTGCCGGGCCGATCACGGCGCATAACTCTCACCAGGCGGGAGTTGTGCCCTGAATCTCCGCTCGCTCTGCGATAAGGCTCATCTCGTGGGAAATAGACCCCGCGGACACCCGCGGATGCGGGTGGAGCATGCACGAGCCCCGGTGCCCGCCCAATGACACCGGGGCCCGAAGAGGGAGGGAGGAGGCAGAAGTCCGGAATGGACTTCCAACTCGCAGGTCGAAGACTAGGGAGCCGATCTAAACCGGAGGCTTGCCGCACCTTAAGAAACCTGAACCTTCGGCGCTCCGTTCGGCGCTCCGTCCGGCACTCCGCCAACGGCATGGCAGAATGCGCCGATGTCTGCCCTCCAGCGCGCGGCCGCCGCCGCCGTCGTGATCCTTGTCTCCATTGGTGTTGCCGTCCTCGCCATCGGTGCCACCGGGGGACCAACCGCGGTGGTGCCGACAGCTTCGGCCGAGCCAGTGCGGTCGGCCAGCGTGGCGCCGTCGCCATCGGTCCAGCCTTCGGTGCCGGAGGAAGGGGAGGCGCTCGCCATCCTGCGCGAGATCGAGGAGCAGGTGATCGCGATCCGCGGGCTGCCGTCGGCGGAGATCGGTCCGGCCGACCTCATCACCCGCGCGGAGCTGGGCTCCGAGCTGGAGCGCCTGTTTGCGGAGGAGTACCCGCCGGACGACCAGAGGCGCGACAACATCTCCCTTCGCGCCCTGGGCCTGCTTGAGCCGGGCCAGGACGTGGCGGAGCTTCAGCTCCAGCTGCTGGGCGACCAGGTCCTGGGCTTCTACGACGACATCGAAAGGCGCATGGTGATCGTGACCGATGCGGGCCTGGATGCCGAGGCCAAGCTCACGTACGCGCACGAGTACACGCACGCCCTCCAGGACGCGGCCTTCGGCCTCGACTCGCTCGAGATCGATGCGGACGGCGAGGACGACCGCGGCCTGGCGCGCACCGCGCTAATCGAGGGCGACGCCACCGTCACCATGCTGGCCTGGGCCTTCGAGCATCTGACGCCCGAGGAGCTCATGGAGATCGGGACGGGGATCGAGCTGCCGGACACTACCGGCATCCCGTCATGGATGTTCAACCAGCTCCAGTTCCCGTACAACGAGGGCTCGCTGTGGGCCGGCACACTGGCCGGCGATCCGCTGTCGCCGAGATTCGCCGACCTCGATGCGGCCTACGCCGACCCGCCGGACTCGACGGAGCAGATCATTGATGTGGACTCTTGGCTGGCGCGCGAGGCCCCGGTGGTTGTCGCGGTACCGGACCTGGCGGTTGTTCTGGGCGACGGTTGGGAAGAGGTCGACGCGACGCCCATCGGTGAGGCAAGCATCCGCATCATGCTCGAGTACCTGGGGGTGCCGCGCGAGACTGCCTACACAGCGGCCGATGGCTGGGGCGGCGACCGCGCGGTGATCGCCTCCGGTCCGGACGACGCGTTCGCGCTCGGCTGGCGACTGGCCTGGGACACGCCGGCCGATGCCGCCGAGTTTCTTTCGGCCTACCGCACGGTGGTCGACGCGTTGCCGTTCCCTGCCACCGTGCTCGAGGTCGGCGACGGCCAGATCCTGGTGGCCCACGCTTCCTCGGATGATCTCCTGCGCCGGACCGTGGATGCCGCCAACGACTGATCGCCCGCGCCTGCGCCACCGCGCCGCCCCCGCGCGACAGCGGGCTATTTCTCACCAGATGAGCGCTATCTGGGGAATGGCGACTCGGAGCGCGGCCATTTCTCACCAGCCGTGCAATTTGGCCAGATCTGCGCCCGATTCGGCCCATATGGGCATCGGTTGGCATCGAATCTTGGGATATGCCTCACCACGTGAGAAATAGCCTCTGGTGGGCGCCATCTGCTGCCTCCATCGTGGACGAATGCCCGCCCCATGGGCATCTGTCATGGAAGCCTCATTGGAGCCTCGCGCGCGGGCGAACCTACATGGAGTCCGGAGCGGAGATGCCCAGCAGATCGAGCGCGTTGGCCAGGACGGCGCGGGTCGCGTCCACCAGCGCCAGGCGGGCCGAGGAGAGCGAGGCGTCATCGGTCAATACCTTGCAATCGCGGTAGAAGGCAGAGAACGCGCTGGCCAGCTCATACGCGTAGCGAGGCACCTCGTGCGTTTCTCGCCGTTCCGCCGCAATCGCCACGGTGTCGGGAAAGTCGAGCAGGTGGCGGATGAGCTCCAGCTCGGCGGGGTGGGCCAGCAGCTCACCGGTGCGCCCGGCGTCGGGCGGCGTGCCTCCCTCCGCCGCGTTCCGGAGGATCGACGACGCTCGGGCATGCGCGTACTGCACGTAGTAGACGGGATTCTCGCTACTCTGCTTCTTTGCGAGCTCGAGGTCGAAGTCGATCCCACTGGTGAAGGCGCGCGAGCTGAAGAACCAGCGAACGGCGTCGGCGCCGACCTCGCGCATGAGGTCGTCGAGCCCGATGAACTCGCCGGAGCGCTTGCTCATGCTGACCGCCTCGCCCTCGCGCACGAAGCGGACCCAGGAATAGAGAAGGATGCGCACCGCGTCGGGATCGTGGCCGAGCGCCTCGGCCGCATGGACCAACCGGGCAACCGCCCCGTGGTGGTTCTCACCCCAGACGTAGATGAGCTCGTCGAAGCCACGGCTGAACTTCTCGCTGACGTAGCCGATATCGGCGGCAAAGTAGGTCGGCTGGCCGTTGGACCGATTGATCACGCGGTCCTGATCCTCCCCGAAGCTGGTCGCCCGGAACCAGGTGGCCCCCTCGTTCTCGAAGACATAGCCGGCCTCGCGCAGGCGCTCGACGCCGCGCGATACCCACCCCTCGTCGTGGATGGAGCTCTCCGTCTTCCAGACGTCGAAGCCGACCCCGAGCGCCGCCAGGCTCTGCTCGATTCCGAGGCGCTGGACCTCCGACGCCCAGCGCCCATAGACCCAATCGACCTCGTCGCCGGTGGCCGCCTCCGCCGCCCGCACGACCTCATCCGGGACCGATGCGACCATCTCCTTCACGTACTCGCCGCGGTAGCCGTCCTCCGGGATCGGGTCTCCGGCGCGCAGCGCACGGACCGATGCGCCGAGCGCCTTGACCTGGCCGCCGAAGTCGTTGAAGTAGTACTCCCTGGTGACGGCGTGGCCCGCGGCCGTGAGCACGCGCGACAGGACGTCGCCCACGAAGGCGCCGCGCGCGTTGCCGATGTGAAGCGGACCGGTCGGGTTGGCGCTCACGAACTCGACGTTGATGCGCCGAGGGGTCTCGACCAGGTTGCGGCCGTACGCCTCGCCCGCCTCGCGGATTGGTCCGACCTGTGCGGCGACCCACGCCGGATCAAGGCGAATGTTCAGGAAGCCGGGGGGCGCGATGGCGACGTCCGCGACGGAGGGTGGGGCCTCAAGGTTCGCGACGAGCGTCTCCGCGATCCGCATCGGTGCCGAGCGGGCCACCGGCGCAAGCTGCATGGCGGCATTGCTGGCCCAATCGCCGTGCTCGGGCTGGGCCGGGCGTTCCAGACCGATGGCCGGGAGCGGCGCGCCCCCCGGGATTGTCAGCGCGCCGGATGCGACGGCGCGGTCGCGCGCGTCAGCGATGGCCCGAGTGATATCGGTTCGGAGGCTCATGGGCCCCCGAGTCTAGCGTCAGGTCAGGGCTGGGTCGCGGTTCCGGTGATCGGCGCAGGGTCGGCGCCATCGGTGCTCGAATCGGCCGATATGGCTCCGCCGATGGCAAGCGATGCGATCATCCACGCGGCCGCGAGGGCGATGAGCAGGCGGTTGGGGCGATTCTTGGCGACGGTGGCGGTGGTGGGATTCATGGGAGTGGCTGTCCTTGAGCTTGCGTTCCCCCACGCTCGATCGCTATGCAATCCGTCTGCCGGTTCCCAGGGTCGGTGCTGCGCCGCACCGGGTAATGTGGCTCAGCGCTCGCGGGCGAGGCGCAGCTCGAGCGCCTGATCGGCGCCGAAGCCTCGAAGGCCCAGGGTGTCCGAGGCGACCTCGAGCAGTGCGCCGGTCGGCGCCAGGCCAATCAGCTCGCAGTGATCGATATCGGTCCCGGCCTCGCGGGCCAGGCGCCTCACCTCGCCCACCACCGCGGCGATGCCGGTGCGCTCCCAGTCGACGAGGTTCATGCTGACCTGCGCCATCGGCGGCATGCCGGGATTCTCCAGGAGGACGCCCATGGCCTGCACCGCCGGCATCCCACCGGAGCTCTCGCGAACGGTGTTGGCGATCCTGATGGCGGTGGCCAGCTCATCGGTCCGGAGGTTGATGTTGAAGGCGATGAGCGGCTTGCGGGCGCCCACGGCGACTGCACCGCCGCGCGGGTGAGTCCGGGCCGGGCCGTAGTCGGGCGCGCGTTCCGGATTCGTGCCGATCTCATCGCGGATGGTCTCATATTGTCCGCGTCTTACATCGGCCAGGCGCTTCCGCTCGGGCCGGATGGCGGCCTCGCCATAGAGGTAGACGGGGATGTCGAAGCGCGTGGCGATCTGCTCGCCGAACCGTCGCGCCAGGTCCACGCACTCCTCGATGCGCGTGGTCCCCAGCGGCACGAAGGGAATGACGTCCACGGCGCCGATGCGCGGATGGGCGCCGGTGTGCTGCTCCATGTCGATCAGCTCCAGCGCTCGTCCGACCCCCGCCGTCGCGCCCTTGACGACGGGTTCGGCGCTGCCGGCGAAGGTCACCACGCTGCGGTTGTGCGTCTCGTCCCGGCTGTGATCCAGGATGGTGACACCCTCGATCTGGCCGATGGCGCGTACGATCTCCTCGACCACCTCTTCGCGGCGCCCCTCGCTGAAGTTCGGGACGCACTCGATCAATCCGGGCACGCCGCTGATCCTAGCGAGTTCGTGCGCCTGGAGCCGCTCCCGTGGCGAATGGGCTGCCATTTCCCGTGAGATGACGCTTATCTCGGGGATTGCCGACGCATCCTGACGATTGGCGGGCCAATTCTCGTGTCGTGAGAAATACAACGGGGAAACCTGCGGATCCGACGGACAAACAGGCTAACTCCCGCCAGCTGAGTGATTCGCCACGCCCTGGCATGACGAACGCGCGATAAGCCTCACGACACGGGAAATAGGAGCGGGGCGCCGCGCCCTCGCATGGAGGTGTCCGATCAGTACGAAACCGTCACCTCGTTCGAGCACGTCGAGGTTTCGGTCTCGCACACCTTGTAGATATAGGTGCCTCCGCCCTTTCCGAGAGTCTCGGTGTGCAAGCCGTCGTTTGCAGGGCAGTGGTGCGACGCATCGGTCAGGGACCCCGTGACGCGGCCGCCTGCACTGGGCTCGGGACGTGGCCGCTCATGCGCATCATCGCACCCGGCGTCAACCAGACCCCGACCGGGTCTCGGCCAGCTTGTGACCCCCGTCCGTGCAGGGGGCGCGCATCGCACCCCTGCTACGCTCGGTGGCGTGGCAGCCTCGCACAACCCTCGCTCCGGCACATTGTTCATCATCGCGGTGCCGATCGGCAATCCGGACGACCTCACGCTGCGCGCGCGGGAGACCCTGCGAGGCGTGGCCGTGATAGCCGCGGAGGACACCCGGCATTTCGCGACGCTGGCGCAGCACCACGGCATTGACACGAAGGCGGTCAGCTACCACGACCACAACGAGGAAGCGCGCACGCGCGAGCTGGTTCAGCGCTTGACCGGCGGTGATGACGTTGCGCTCGTCAGTGACGCCGGCACCCCTCTCGTCAGCGACCCCGGCTACCGGCTGGTCCGCGCGGCCATCGAAGCGGGCATCACGATCACCAGCCTTCCCGGCGCGTCGGCCGTGACCACCGCCCTGGCGGCATCCGGCCTTCCGCCGCATCCGTTCCGTTTCATCGGATTCCTGCCCCGCACGGCCGCCGCCCGCCGCGCGACGCTGAAGGCCAACGCCCATGACGACGCCACGCTGGTCGCCTTCGAAGCTCCCCGCCGCCTGACCCATGCGCTGCGCGACGCACTCGCAACCCTCGGCGACCGTCCAGCCTGCCTGGCCCGCAACCTCACCAAGCCGCACGAGCGATATCAGCGCGGAAGGCTCTCGGGGTTGATCGCGCAGCTCGAGGCCGAGGGCGAGGTCCGCGGCGAGTGCACGCTGATCATCGGTGGCGCGACCGAGCCCACCGGGGTTTCCGCCGAAGCGGAGGCCGATGCGCGACTGCTGCTGGACCACTCCGCGCCGGCGCGAGCCGTGCAGGAGCTGCTCATGGCACGCCATGGCGTGTCAAAGCGCGACGCCTATGCGCTCGTCCTGCGCCTCCGCGACCGATGATCACCGAGATCGTCGAGCGCGTCGTGCGCTCCTCGCGCTACCGCGACGTGGACCGTTCGCTGCTCAGCCGATTGGCCGCGGAGGAGCTGCCGCGGGCGCGCAATCCCGAGGATGCCGTGAAGCGCGTGAAGCGTCGCCTGCACCAGGTGGTCGGCGCCTTCCGCGGGGCGCCCCAGCGCAACGCAATCGAAGAGGCCTGGAACGGCGACCTGACCGGCTCCGCATTTCGCGCAGCATGCATCGATGCGCTGCGCGGGCACGCCTCCACGCGCGAACGGATCCCGCACCTCGAGTCGTTCTACGCCGGCATTTGGGCGCGCACCGGGGTTCCGGCACGAATCTGTGACGTCGGCTGCGGGCTCAACCCGCTCGCGCTGCCGTGGATGGGCATCGGCGACGCCACGTACCTGGCGACCGATGTCGACCAGCGCCCGCTGCAGGCGGTCAGCGCGTTCTTCGACCTCGTCGGCCAGCTGAACGAGGTCCGCACCGCGGACGTCGTCGCCGAGCCACCGAGCGATGAGGCCGATGTCGCCCTCCTCCTCAAGCTCGTCACCACCCTCGACCGCCAGGATCCCGAGGCGGCGACGCGCATCTTGCAAACCATCAGGGCTCGACACGCGGTCGTCAGCTTCGCCACGCGCTCGATGGGCGGGCGCGGGGACGGACGAGACCGGATCTATCGGTCGCGCATGGAGCGCCTGGTGGCCGAAGCGCGGCACGTCAGCGCCGTGGCGGAGGCATCGGTCCCGAGTGAGCTCGTCTTCGTGCTGACGCTGGATGGCTGATCCGCTCGTCACCCGTCGCGGGACACTCGACGTACCGACATTCCTGCCGGACGCGACGCGGGCCGGGGTGCGCGGCGTGACCTCGGAGGACCTGCGGCGCATCGGCATCGAAGGGCTGGTGGTCAACGCTTTCCACCTGCTCCGGCGTCCCGGCGCCCGGGTGGTGCAGGCGGCAGGCGGGATTCATCGGTTCATGGACTGGAGCGGACCCATCCTGAGCGACTCGGGCGGCTTTCAGGTGTGGAGCCTCATCCGCCAGGACCCCAACCGCGGCGTGATTCGCGACAACGAGGTCATCTTTCGCGAGCCGTCGACCGGTGAGAAGTGGACGCTCACCCCGGAGCGCGTGGTGGGGCTTCAGTTCCAGCTCGGCTCCGACATCATCGTCTGCCTGGACGACTGCTCCGATGCGGACGACCCCGAGTCCGAGCAGGAGCGCTCCGTCGAGCGCACCGTCCGCTGGGCGCGCCGCTGCCGCGAGGAGTTCGACCGCCAGCTGGCGTCACGCAAGGCCGATGACCCGCCGCTCATCTTTGCGGTCGTTCAGGGTGGCCGGGTCGAGGCGCTGCGCCGGCAGTGCGCCGTCGCGCTCGCGGCGATCGGCTTCGACGGCTACGGCTTCGGCGGCTGGCCCCTGGCGGCGGATGGCGCGCTGGCGGTTGACCCGCTGCGCTGGGTGGCGGAGTCGCTGCCGGCAGAGGCACCGAAGCATGCGCTGGGCATCGGCCGTCCCGACCATGTGGTGGGCGCCGCCGCGCTGGGCTACTCCATCTTCGACTGTGCCTTGCCCACCCGCGACGCTCGCCACGGGCGGCTGTATGCGTTCAAGCCGGAGTGGTCGGGGCGGCGGCCGTCGCCGGGGGATCCGTTCTATCGAGCGGTGCGCATCCACGATCCGGGGTATCGCGTGGACCACGGACCCATCGAGGACGGCTGCGACTGTCCGCTCTGTTCGCGGCATTCAGCCGCCTACCTGCATCACCTGTTCAAGGTGGGCGACCTCTCCGCCGAGCGGTTGGCCACCCTGCACAACCTGCGCTTCTACGTCCGGTTGTTCGAGCTGCTGCGCGGCTGAGGTCCGCATCGGCGTCGCTAACTCTCAGCGGATGAGGCTTATCCCAGCGTTTCGCCGGTTAGCCCTCCATTCGCCCTCGATTCCGCCTCGATTCGGGCCTCAATTCTCATCTCCGGACGGATTAGCCGAGTTCCGAGCCGTCGCGCCGAGATAAGCCTCACGTCGTGAGAAATGGCCATGCGCCTAGCGCGGAGAGCGGGGCATCAGCCTTCGGCGGCATCAGGCACCGTAACGAGCGCGCGAACCGGCGAGGCGGCGATCCAGACAAAGGCCAGGAGGACGCCGACGGCGGCGAGCAGGAGCGTCGGTCGCAGGCCGATCGCGGAGCCGAGCAGCCCCCCGACGAGTGCGCCGAACGGTGTGACACCCCACATGATGAAGCGCATGGTGGCGTTGACACGGCCCTGGAGCCGATCCGGCGTGATCGCCTGCCGCAGTGAGAGCTGGCTGATGTTGAAGACGGGGCGCGCCACGCCGAGCAGGAACTGCCCTGCGGCCAGGATGGCGATCGTCAGCCATGGCGGACCGCCGGCCAGCGGTGCCGCGAAGCACGAGATCCCGGTCAGCACCTGCATCCAGACAATCGTCCGGCCCAGACCGATGCGCTGCGCCAGCGGCAAGGCGACGGCAGCTCCCAGCAACGCCCCCGGACCGCCGGCCGCCAGAACGAGGCCGAGCGCCACCGGGTCCAGGCCGAGCTGGTTGACAACGTACAGGACGAAGAGCGCCTCGATCATGCGGCGGAAGAAGTTGTGTGTCGCGCCGCAGCTGAACAACGGGCGGAGCAGCCGATGCCGCACGACATGGTGCAGCCCTTCCGAAACCTGCGCGCGCATGCCGACGCTCTCGTCGGGCGGCAACGGCGGCGGCTCCTCGACCCGCACCGACCGGAGCACCAGGGCGGAGACGATGAACGACACCGCGTCGATGAGGACAGCGATCGGAGCGGTCAGCAGCTGAACCAGCACCCCTGCCACGGACGGTCCGGCGATGGTCGCGACCGAGCTGCTGCCCTCCAGACGCGCATTGGCCGCGGGCAGCTCACGACGCTCGACAAGGCTCGGCAGGAACGACTGGTGCGCGACCGAGCTGACGACCTCGATGGCGCCGATCAGCAGCGCCAGAACGTACATCTGCTCGATGCGCAGGACGCCCATGAGTGCCGCCGCGGGAAGTGTCAGCAGCAATACGGCGGTGGCCAGGTCGGACCAGACGAGGATCTGGCGGCGGCGCATCCGATCGACCCATACTCCCGCCTGGAGCCCGATGAGCAGGAACGGCAGGTAGCCCAGCGCGGTGAGGATGCCCATCTGGGTGGCATCGGCGTTGAGGGTGACGACCGCGATGAGCGGCAGCGCCAGCAGGCTCACCTCGGAGCCCAGGAAGCTGACGGATTGACCGATCCAGAAGCGCCGGAAGTTCGGCGATCGCACCGATCGGTCGAGGACGGGCTCGCTCACGAGCCGCCGATTTTAGCCTCAGGCGTGGGCTGCGGCCTGCGCGGCGTCCTCGCGGCCGAGGGTGTCGGGATTCACGTTGCGCGCCCGGGCCAGGCGCTCGGTCAACAGCTGGAGCGCAATGGCCGATGCCAGCAGCGAGCCTGTCAGCGGCGGCACGCGGCCGGTGCGCGGCAGCACGATCCGGCCGGCGGGCGTGTCCTCGGCCGGAATCTGCGCGTCGGTCGACTCGGCCAGGATTGCGGCTGCGGTCGCGCCCAGCGCCTTCGCCGCCCCGAGCAGCGTTCGCGCGCGATCCACGGCGGCGGGCGTCGAGCCATCGGTCAGGACCAGGACGATGCCGGTCCATCGGTTCGCCGCCGCCAGGTGCCCGTGGAGGACCGTTTCGAGCTCGTGGGCGTCTGCCGCCAGGCGCGCACCCTCGGCCATCTTGAGGGCAAGCTCGCGCGCGGTGACGTAATCGGGCCCGGAGCCGGCGACGATCAGTCGATCGATCTCCGAGAGGGCAGGCGCGATGGCGGCGGCTGCATGGGCGTCCTCGGCGACGTCCAGCACAGCGCGGATGGCGGCAGCGTCCGGGCGCTTCCGCGTCAGCCGCGCGGCCAGCATGACGCCGACGACGAGAGGCGCGAGGTACCCGACGGTGTGGCACCAGCTGCGGTCCTGCTCCTCGGTGCGGATGACGATCTCGGCCAGGGTCGCACCCGGCGAGCCACCGCCGACGGTGATGAGCGCCGTCCGCGCCCCGCTCTCGCGCGCCGCACCAAGCGCCTCGTTGGTGATGCGGGTCCCGCCCTCGTGCGAGACGGCGATGAGCAGGCCTTCTCGCAGCGGCCGCCGGAGCGTCTCCAGAGCCTGCACGGCCCTGACCTCGCGCCCGGCCGGCAGGTCGAGCGCGTCGTTGAGCAAGGTCGCGATGCCCATGGCCGCGTGCTCGGAGGTGCCGCAGCCGGTCGTGAGGATCGGTTGTCCTGCGGAAATGGCTTCCCGGGCGGTCGACGCCAGCGCGCCAAGCGACTCGTCAGCAGCCAACCGCCGCATGAGGCGCTCGGCCAGCGCCGGCTCGGCCGCGATCATCTCGCTCATCAGGTACGGCGGGCGGGAGCGGAATGCGGGCATCTCCGAGGGCGCCCACGGCTCCGGCGCCCCCGGAAGCGGTTCGGCTACCGCGTGTCGCATCGGCCGATCAGTCCTGCGTTCGCATGGGGATCCGCACGCCGCGCTCATCGGCCACCTCGAGCGCGCGGTCGTAGCCCGCATCGGCGTGGCGGATGATGCCCATGCCCGGGTCGGTGGTCAGAACCCGAGCCAGGCGTGCGGCGGCCTCATCGGTTCCATCGGCCACGATCACCATGCCGGCATGCAGCGAGAAGCCGATGCCGACGCCGCCACCGTGGTGGAAGCTGACCCAGGTGGCGCCGGCGGCCGTGTTGACCAGGGCGTTGAGGATCGGCCAGTCGGCGATGGCGTCGGATCCGTCGCGCATGGCCTCCGTCTCTCGATAGGGTGAAGCCACCGAGCCGGCGTCGAGATGGTCGCGGCCGATGACGATGGGTGCGGTGATCTCGCCCGAGGCGACCAGCTCGTTGATGCGCAGGCCGGCGCGGGCACGCTCGCCATAGCCGAGCCAGCAGATGCGGGCCGGCAGGCCCTGGACCGGCACCTTCTCCGCCGCCAGGCGCAGCCAGCGCTGGAGCGACTCGTCGTCCGGGAACAGCTCGGCCAGCGCTCGGTCGATGCACGCGATGTCTTTCACGTCGCCCGAAAGGGCCGCCACCCGGAACGGCCCCTTGCCCTCGCAGAAGAGCGGTCGGATGAAGGCCGGCACGAATCCGGGGAAGTCGAACGCGTTCTCGACCCCCGCCTCCTTGGCGTGGGCGCGGATGTTGTTGCCGTAGTCGAAGGTGACCGATCCGGCCGCCTGGAAGGCTAGCATGGCGCGGACGTGATCGGCCATGGAGGCCCTGGCGCGACGCACGTAATCGTCAGGGTCTGCCTTGCGCAGTGCGAGGGCCTCGTCGAGCGGAATGCCGGCGGGAACATAGCCCTCGAGCGGATCGTGGGCGCTGGTCTGGTCGGTGACGATCTCCGGGCGCCAGCCGCGCTCGACCAGCTGCGGCAGGGTTTCGGCCGCGTTGGCGACGAGCGCCACGCTGCGGCCGATACGCTCGGCGCGCCATCCGTTGACCAACGCGATAGCCTCGTCGAGCGAGTGGGTCAGCTCGTCGACGTAGCCGGCCTCGAGGCGTCTCCGGGCGCGCGTCTCGTCGACCTCCACCACCAGCGCCGCGCCGCCGTTCATGGTGATGGCCAGTGGCTGCGCGCCTCCCATGCCACCCAGGCCGGCGGTCAGGGTGGCGGTGCCGGCCAGCGTGCCGCCGAAATGTTGGCGCGCCGCCTCGGCGAACGTCTCGTAGGTGCCCTGGATGATTCCCTGCGTGGCGATGTAGATCCATGAGCCGGCGGTCATCTGGCCGTACATCGTCAGGCCCGCGCGCTCGAGCTCGCGGAACTTCTCCCAGGTCGCCCAGTGCGGCACCAGGTTGGCGTTGGCGATGAGGACGCGGGGCGCATCGGTGGTGGTGCGGAAGACGCCGACCGGCTTGCCGGATGCCACAAGAAGCGTCTCGTCGTTTTCGAGCCGCCGCAGCTCGGCGACAATGGCGTCGAACGCCTCCCAGCTTCGCGCCGCCCGGCCGGTGCCGCCATACACGATGAGGTGATCCGGATCCTCGGCCACGTCGGGATCGAGGTTGTTCATGAGCATCCGCAGCGCCGCTTCCTGCTGCCAGCCCTTGCAGGAGAGTTCCGTTCCGCGAGGTGCGCGCACGGTCCGCGGACCGCTCTTCGGCGCGATGGTCGTCATGGAGCGGCCTTCGCGATCTCGAGCGCGGACGGAATGTCAAGGCGCCGGCCCTGCTCCCAGGCCTCCGCGAAGGGACCGCGCTCCGACCCCAGCCGTTCGAGGGTCGTGGCCCTGATCGCCACCTCGTCCTCGTCAAGGTCAACGCCCATCGTCTCCCGCGCCGCGTCCGTCGCGCCCAGGATCGTCGCGGCACGATCCAGGTCGCCGCGCGCCGCGGTCGCCGCCGCGAGCAGTTCCAGGCAATACACTGCCAGCGGGTTGTCGCGGATCTGGAGCGCGAGATCTGCTCCGAGGAGGGCGTTGTCGCCGGACTCCTGGTGCCGGTCGCGGTACAGGTTCGTCTCGGCCATGCTTGCCAGGGTGTACGCCTCGCAGCGTGCCTGACCCCTTGATCGAACGAACGGAAGATTCTCCCCAAGGAGCTCGCCGGCCGTCTCGAGGCGTCGCGACTTCCTGGCGATGTCCGCGAGATTGAGCCGGCATGACGAGGTGGCCACGCCGTTATCCACGGCGATCGCCACGCCGAGCCGTTCGTGAAACAGCTCCTCGGCGGTCTGGAGGTCTCCCTTCTGCATGGCCGCGACCGCCTGATCCCGCAGCCGCGCAATCGTCTCGGTCTCACCGCCCAGGTCACTGGCCAGGAGCGCGGCTTCGTCCGATGCCGCCACCGCCGCGCGGCGGTCGCCCTGGGCGTATGCGAGGGTGCCGAGCGCAGATAGCAGTCGGCGGCGCGTCTCATCGCGCTTCTCGTCGAGGGCGAGTGCGCGCTCGATCCAGTGGCGGCCCTCCGCGTACAGACCGCGCACGATCCAGTACATCGGCAGCGCAGCGGTGATGTGACGGACGAGAGGTGCATCACCGGTCTCGAGGCCGAAGTCAACCGCGGTCCGCAGGTTGTTGATCTCGACCTCCAGTGCGGAGACCGGGCCCTCCTCGGGGTCGCCCGCGCGGATGACCGCATCGAGCCGCTCCGCGAGCTGCAGGTAGTAAGTGGCATGGCGGCGCCGCACGGCGTCGCGGTCGTCGGCCTCTTCCAGGCGCTCGGCCGCGTAGGTGCGGATCGACTCCAGCATCCAGAACCGTTCCTCCGTGTGCCGCACGAGGCTCTTGTCGACCAGCGACTGGAGGGTGTCGAGTTCGGCATCGGCGACTGCTTCGGCGGCCTCCAGGGTGCACCCGGCGGCGAAGACCGAGATCCGCGCGAACAGAGCCTGTTCCTCGCGCGTGAGGAGGTCGTGGCTCCACTCGATCGTCGCGCGGAGCGTCCGCTGCCGCGGATCGGCGTCCCTGCCACCGGAGAGCAGGTCGAGCCACGTGGAGATTCGCTCGAGCATCTGCCGGGGCGCCAGCACGCTGGCGCGGGATGCGGCAAGCTCCACGGCAAGCGGCAGGTTGTCGAGTGCCCTGCACAGCTCTCGGATCGTGGCGTCCGGCTGGGTCCCGGCGCGATCGCAGAACAGCGCGATCGCGTCGGGATCGGCGAGGGGAGCCACCGCGTACTCGCGCTCGCCACGGACGCGAAGCACCTCCCGGCTGGTGGCCATCACTCGCAGGTTCGGGCAACTCTCGACGAGCGTGGCGAGCTCCCCGGCGGCGGAGGCAACCTGCTCCAGGTTATCGGTCAGCAGAAGGAGCTGGCGTTCGCCGATATGGTCGGCCAACCCGTTCTTCGCGCCGAGTGTCTGGGCGATCGCCTCCGACACCAGCGTCGGGTCGCGCAATGGCGCAAGCCCCACCCAGAACACGCCTGCCTTGAACGACGGGACGAGCGCCGTAGCAGCTTCGATGGCAAGGCGCGTCTTGCCGGAACCGCCGGGCCCCGTGAGGGTCAGCATCCGTACTCCGTCTCGGAGCAGGGCGGTGATCTCTCCGATCTCCGTCTCGCGCCCCACGAAGGAGCTGGCGGGGCGAGGCAGATTGGTGTTGGAGATGGTCTTCAGCGGCGGAAAGGCCTCCGCGCCCAGTTGGAAGATGGGGACCGCGGCCGCGAAGTCCTTGAGCCGATGCTCACCGAGATCGACAAACGCATCCTCGAGCAGCTCGCGCGTTTCCTGCGACAGGAGCACCTGGCCGCCATGGCCCGCCGCCGCAATGCGCGCGGCCCGGTGCACGTCGGCCCCGACGTAGCCGTCGGACGTGACGTGCGGCGTGCCGGTATGGAGGCCCATGCGGACGCGGATCGGTCCCGAGGCAAGCGCGGCGAGCGATTCTCGCACCGCGGCCAGCGCGCCGGTCGCGGTCGGGAAGGCGACGAAGAATGCGTCGCCCTGGGTATCCACCTCCACGCCGCCGTGCGCTTCGAACGCGTCGCGCAGCACGCGCCGATGCTCGGCGAGCGCATCGGCATAGCCCTCCGCGCCCAGCTCGTGGAGCAGCTTCGTGGAGCCCTCGATATCGGTGAACAGGAATGTCACTTTCCCGGAAGGAAGCCGGCGCACCATGGCGGGATGATGCACCCACGCCTCACCCCTGTCACCCTCCGTCGGGCTCGTCAGTCGTCGCCGAACGGGTTCGGGCGTTTGGGCTTCTGCGCTGGCAGACGGAAGAGGTCGTCGGGATCGCCCCTGGGCGGCAGCGGCAACGGCCACTCGTCGCTGTCCTCGGGCTCTGCGGCGCGGAGGAGGCCGGACCAGGCGTCCGCATCGGTCTCGCCGGTAAGCTCGCGTCGGTACACCGGGAAGCGTTCGTCCCCGGCTGCCAGCTCGAACCCGCCCTGCTCATAGACCGATGCCGGCCCCGGCGACGGCATCCAGGCGTCGGACACGCCCTCGGGATACGTCTCCACCGCGGTGATGCCACGCCCGTCGAGCTCGGTGCAGACGGCCTCCAGCAGCTCGGCCGCAGAGCGGTCACGAGTCGCCGCATCGCCCGTGACCTGGAGGCAGGTGATGACCCACGGAGCGGGTGACTCGGGCAGGTCCGGATAGCGGTCGCGGATCGACTGGGCGCGGGGGTAGGCGCTCAACGGTCCAAATTGCGCGTAACCGATGGCAACGCGCGCGACCGCATCGGTCTGGTAGGCAAGCATGGCGTATGCGCCTGACACGGCGCGCCCGGCGAGCAGCCGTTGTCGCTTGAGGCCCGCGCGAGCTGTCCCGGCGCCTTGGGGCGCCTCGCGGCCGCCGTCGATACGCTCCCAGTAATCGCATGTCTGGCAGCGCGCGCCCGGTTGGGCGGGGTCCGGGATGTCATCGAAGTTCGCGTCGTCGACCAGGACGAACTCGAGATCAGCCATGGGCGAGCAGCTCGCCTGAATGCACGAGGTCCCGGACCGCGGCGATGTCCGGCGCCGGTGATCGGTCGGTATCCAGGTGCGGCACACGGCTGCGAACCATCGCGTGCGCAACCCCCACGCCGGCACCCGGCCGCAGGGGAGCGCGGAAGTCGAGCCCCTGGGCGGCGCACAGGGCCTCGATGGCAAGGACCTGCTCGGCGCGGTCGATGGCCTCGCGCAGGTGAAGCGCGCTGGTGGCGCCCATGCTCACGTGGTCCTCCTGGTTGGCGCTGGTGGGGATGGTGTCGACCGATGACGGGTGGGTCAGTGTCTGGAGCTCGTTGACCAGTGCTGCCGCCGTGTAGTGGGCGATCATGAGCCCGCTCTCGATGCCCGGCCGCTCGGCCAGGAAGGCCGGGAGTCCAGACAGGTGCGCGTCGACCAGTCGCGCCGTTCGCCGTTCGGAGATGGAGGCAAGCTCGGCCACCGCGAGCGTGGCGTAGTCGAGTGCCAGGGCCAGCGGCTCGCCGTGGAAGTTCCCGCCGGAGATAACCTCGCCCGAGGCGAAGACGAGCGGATTGTCGGTGACGGCGTTGATTTCGACCCGAAGCACGCGCTCCAGCTCGGCCAGCACATCGCGCGCCGCTCCGTGCACCTGGGGCATGCAGCGCAGGCTGTAGGCGTCCTGCACCCGATGATCGG
The DNA here is from genome assembly GCA_013694795.1 of Chloroflexota bacterium. GTDB lineage: Bacteria > Chloroflexota > Limnocylindria > QHBO01 > QHBO01 > JACDBZ01. The sequence goes on from JACDBS010000175.1 coordinate 17,845, forward strand.
TTTCGGCGTGTGATGCGCCGATCTCGCTGCCGGCCAGCAGCTCGCGCAGGTGCTCCGCGGATGCGACCTGGCCCGGATGGGGCCGCGCGGCCACCAGCTCCGATGCGAAGGCGGCAGCGGTGCCCAGCATGGCCTCCAGGCTCATGGCACCGATGACGTCCGCGCTCAGCGCCAGGCGCATCGCATCGTGATGAGCCAGCGCCCCGATGGCGGCCATGAGCTGAGTGCCGTTCAGGAGCGCCAACCCTTCCTTGGCGCCGAGCGTGACCGGCCTGAGCCCCGCCCGATCCAGCGCCTCCATGCCCGGCCCCGGTCCGGCGCCGTCGACGGTTGCCTCTCCCTCGCCGATGAGAACCATGGCGATGTGCGCCAACGGGGCGAGGTCGCCCGACGCGCCCAAGCTCCCGCGCGACGGGACGAGCGGGTGGACGGAGGCGTTGAGCATGTCCACCAGCAACTCCACGATGTCCACGCGCACCCCGGACAGGCCGACGGCCAGGGCATTGGCCCGCAGGACGAGCATTGCCCGCACGACATCGTCCGGCAGCGGCTCGCCGACGCCCGCCGCATGGGATCGGACGAGATTTCGTTGAAGCTCCGCCGTCTGGGAGGGCTCGATGCGCACATCGGCAAGGTCACCGAAACCGGTGGTCACGCCGTACACGGTGGCGCCCTCGTCCACCAGCCGCTCGATGACGGCCCGTGACGCGCGCATCCTGGCCGCGGCGCCATCGTCGAGTTGGACCTGCCTCCGGCCACGCGCGACCTCGATCACATTGTCGATGGTCAGGTCCCGGCCGGTGATCGGAAGGGGGGGCATCGGTCCCTATACTACGCACCGTGCGACGGCTGCCGGACCCCATGAGCCGCCTCGTCGTCCATGACGACGCGGAGCACGAGCTGGGTGGCGCGGTTCCCAGCCCGGCCGCGGCCTTCCTGCTGTCGCTGATCGCCCTGCCGGCACTCTTCTGGCTGATCATGCTCAAGCGGACCGTGACCGGTGGCTCCACCGTCCCGGAAGAGTGGTTGATGACCACGGTCGTGCTGCCGATTCGCGAGTGGGTCGAGGCGAACGTCCCGATCCTGGACACCCTCGTCGTCGGCATCAGC
>JACDBS010000188.1 GCA_013694795.1 Chloroflexota bacterium
ACCCGGCGGCGATCGGCCGTTTCCGCCGCGGGACCGCCCGCCCGGCGATCGGCCGTACCAGCCACGCGGCGGCGATCGGCCGTACCAGCCGCGCGGCGGTCAGCCTTCGCGGTCTCAGTTCGACCGCCCCCCGGACGAGGGCGCCATGTCGATCCGCCTGGATCCTCGCCGCGTAAGCGCCCTGAAGCACCTCGCCGGCGAGGCCGGGATGCGCCCCGGCGACCTCGTGCGCCAATGGGTCGAGGAGCGCATCGACGCGGCACGCGTCGGCGCGGATGTCTCGACCGGCACGGGCGAGAGCCTCATGAGCCGCATCGACGAGCTGTCCGCGCGGATCACCGCGCTCGAGGCGTCGGCTGGCACCGCTGCGCCACAGCCTGAGCCCGCTCCCCGCGACCCGCAGCCGCAGCCATCGAAGCGGCCTCGGACCACCGTTGAGGCACCCACCGGCGAGCGCGTGGCGCTCCACGACGAGATGATCGCCGTGCTCACCGAGCGTGGGCCGATGAGCGCCGCCGAGCTCGCCGGCGCCGTCACCGAACGCGGGCGCTATTCCCCGCCGCGCAGCGGCAAGCCGATCGACGCGGCCATGGTCAGCCAGCGCGTCAGCAATCCCACCTATCGTTCGCGCTTCGTGCGCAACGAGGGGCGCATCGGCCTGGCCAAGTAGAGAACGGCCGGCGCGCATTGGCGCCGGCCGCATCGGCCCGTCGGGCGATCAGCCCTCGAGGATAAAGGTCACCAGGATGTTGGCCTGGAACTCGACGACTCCGTCGCGAGTCACGTTCACGCGCTGCTCCTTGACCCAGGCACTGCGAACGCCGCGCAGGGTCTTGCTGGCGCGATCGATTCCCTGGCGGATGGCATCCTCGAAGCTCTCGGTCGAGGTGCAGGAAAGCTCGGTCACCTTGGCGACTGACATCAGGTTGATTCCTCCATGCGAATTGGCGTTACGTGGGGCGCTGAAGTGTACGCCGCCCATTGACCGCTGCAGATCGCGCGCCACACGCCACCCACCACTGGGCTGTGCCGAGACGTGTCCCCGCTTTGCGCTCAGCGCACCTAACGACGAAGTTGCAGGTCGTTTGAGCCAAGAGTTGCGCCTGGACGCAACTTCTGACCGTCCAGGCGCGAATTTCGGCCCTTGGTTCGTGGATGGGTGCGCTGAGTGCAACCGCGCGGCTGCACGGTCCACCTTGCCGCGCCGACGCAGCCTCAGCCGGCGCCGTGCGATCCGGTCCATGCGAGCATGTCATCGGCAGACAATGCGTTGACGATCATCGGCGGCGTGACGCCGCACAGGAAGGCACGCTCGCAGCCATTGCCCAGCCAGAAGAGCTGGCCCGGCGAGTGGGCGTCGGAGTCGATCGACACGCGACAGCCGGCCTCGACAACCAGGCGCAGGAGGCGCTTCGGAGGATCCAGCCGCTCCGGCCGCGAGTTGATCTCGAGCGCCTTGTCGAAGTGAGCCGCCGCGGCAAATACGATCTCGGGGTCGAAAGCTGAGGGTGGGCGTGTGCGCTTGCCGGTCGTCATGCGGCCCGTGCAGTGGCCCAGGATGTCGAGGTTCGGGTTTGCCAGCGCGGTCACCATGCGCACCGTCATCTCCCGCTCCTCCATGCGAAGCGCGGAATGGACGCTGCCGACCGCCACGTCAAGCTGAGCCAGGAGCTCCGGCTCCTGGTCGAGCGAGCCGTCCTCGTTGATGTCGACCTCGATGCCGGTGAGGATCCGGAAGGGGCTGAGCACCGCGTTGAGCGCCTGGATCTCGACCAACTGAGCCCGCAGCCGATCCGGTGACAGGCCGTTCGCGACCGTCAGGCGAGGCGAGTGGTCGGTGATGACCAGGTAGCCATGACCGATCTCCATGGCCGCATCGGCCATCTCGCGGATGGTGGCACCGCCGTCGGAGGCCTCGGTGTGCGCATGGCAGTCGCCGCACAGCGCGGCCTTGAGCGCTGCCGCCCCATCCGCCAGCGGCTTGCCGCCGGTCGAGACCAGCCGTCGCAGGTAGACCGGCTCCTCGCCAGCGAGGCTTTCAATGATGGTGCGCTCGGTGACCTCGCCGACGCCGGCCAGCTCCCGCAGCCTGCCTGTCCTGGCGCGGGTGGCGGCGTCTTCTGGGCCGATCTCCGCCAGCGCGTCCGCCGCGCTGCGGAAGGCGCGCACGCGGTAGCTCGGCTCCTGCATCGCCTCCAGCAGGTGGGCGATGCGCCTCAGATCGGCAACGGGATCGCGCGGCTCCGGCATGGGGTGGCCCGTGAGAGCCTACGGAACCGTCAGGATCCGGGCCGGGTTGTCGATGGTCATCTGCCGAATCTCGCCCTCGCCCACCGCCGCCGTGCGCAGGGTCGGGAGGAAGTGCTGGTGCAGGTACACGTATCCGAAGCCGCCGTTCGCCTTGAGCTGGTAGTTGTTGCACACGTCCTGGCTCAGCAGGATCTGGTCGGCGAAGCCACGGTCGACGAGCTCCACGATAGTCTCCACCAGGCGCGGCTCGAGCGCCTCCTCGACGCCCAGCCGGTGACCCAGAAAGTCGAACTCGATGTTGGCGCCGCGGCCGAGGATGGCCAGGTAATGGTCGATGTCGTGGTACGAGTCGGCATGGCCGATGACGACGCGCCCCGGATCAACGCCCTCCTCCTCGAAAATACGGAGCTGCGCCAGGCCGACCGCCGACTGGACGCCGTGCGTGGTGATGGCCATCCCGGTGGCCTTCGACGCACGGGCTGCTGCACGGTGCACGCGCTCCTCCTGCGCGCTGACCCATGGCTTGTCGGTCCCGATCTCGCCGATGATTCCCGGCCGGATGCCGGTCCCCCCGACCCCGTTCTCGAACTCGGACACGATCTGCGCGGCGAGGTCATCCACCGATCGCCGGTCGATGAGCGCCTCGGCCGGGTAGTGCGACCCGCGATACCAGCCGCAGCCCATGACGATGTTGACGCCGGTCGCGCCGGCGAGCCTGCGGAGCCGATGCGGATCGCGGCCGACCCCGTCGAGCGTGAGGTCCACGAGCGTCGCACCGCCGCGTCGACGGAACTCCTGAAGCTCCTCGATGAGCAGGTCCTCGTCTGGCGTGAGCTCCCAGTAGTCGGTGCGCCCCTCGATGTGCCACAGCGCGATGCCGGTGTGCTCGTGCGGCAGCGTGAAGCCCAACCTGTCGGGCGGGATCGGTCCGGAGACGGTCATGACGCGTGGCGCCATCGGCGGTCCTCCTCGCATGTGCGGTGACGCGTCGGTCGGCGCGGCTGGCCCGCCGGCGCATCGGTCTGAAATGGACCGCTCCATCTTGCCACCCGCTCTGCATCAGCGCTGCGCCGATGTCGAGCCTCCAGATGACTGCCATTCTCAGGAGGCGAGCCCTACGCCGAGTGTCAGCGCCGCAAGACGCCAGGATGGGCCCTAATTCTCATCGGGTGAGGCTTAGGGCGGCGGCCAACCGCGACTTGTCGTCTATCTCCCAAGATCTGGGAGATACGCCCGCGAACAGGCCGATCGTGGAGCGAAATCGACGATAAGCCTCATCGAGTGGGAAATAGCCCGACGACGGCACCGTCCGACGTGGCACGCGGGAAGGGAGTGGCCGCCCCTTGCCCGGCACGCTAGCCTATGCGCCGATGACGACCTCACGCCGCCCCTCCACGTCCAACGGGATCTGGACGAACGCGCAGAGCGAGCTGGACGCGGCGGCGGAGCGCCTCCACCTCGATGAGGCCATGCACCGCGTGCTGCGCGTCCCGAAGCGCGAGCTGACGGTCAACTTCCCGGTAACCCACGATGACGGCCACGTCGAGGTCTACACCGGCTACCGCGTCCATCACAACATCAACCGCGGCCCCACCAGCGGCGGGATCCGGTACGTTCCCAATCTCGATCTCGACGAGGTGCGGGCGCTGGCCATGCTCAACACCTGGAAGGCCGCGCTGGTGCAGATTCCGTTCGGGGGCTCGGCGGGCGGCGTGCGTGTCAATCCGCGACGGCTGAGCGACAACGAGCGACAGGGACTCACCCGCCGCTACACCACCGAGATCAGCATCATCCTGGGCCCCGACAGCGACATCCCATCTCCGGACGTCAATACCGGCTCGCAGACCATGGCCTGGATCATGGACACGCTCTCCATGCACCAGGGTCACACCGTTGCGGCATCGGTCATCGGCAAGCCGGTCGCGGTGGGCGGGACGCGCGGACGTCGCAGCGCCACGGGACGGGGGGCGGTGCGCTGCATCGCGGCGGCGGCCACGGTCCAGGGC
>JACDBS010000199.1 GCA_013694795.1 Chloroflexota bacterium
GCGTCGGAATCGGCGTCGGAATGGGCGTCGGAATCGGCGTCGGAATGGGCGTCGGAATCGACGTCGGTGCGGGGGAATCCGAGGGGCTCGGAGCGACGGTAGGCGCGGGAGCGGGCTCAGGCGTTGCCGCGGGGGGAGGCGGCGTTGCGGGCAGTGCGGCGCTGACCGGCGGTGGCCCGCCGCCCATGGTCGGACGGGGCGTCGCCGCCGCGACGGCGAAGGTGGGGTCGGCATCGAGGCTCGGGGAGGGCGACGCATCAGCAGTCGCCGCGTCCGATGGGACCGGCGTGGGGAACGGCGTCGACGCCGGAACGCCGCCCAGGATGCCCTCGGCAGGTGTCGGGTCCGTGGCTGCGACGGGCGGCTCGGTGGCGCGCGGACGGAACAGGTTGCCGCCGACGAGCGCACCGGCGCCGAGCACGATCACCACCGCCATGGTGCCCGCCGCCGCGCGGGCGATGCGCATCGGTCCGGTGGCTGAACGGGGAATGGGTGCCGTCCGAAGTGGCGGCGTGGGCGCCGCGCCGGGATCGACCGCGAGGAGCGCGTCGAAGGCCGCGGCGTGGCGCAGACAGCCATCGCAACCGGAGGCATGCAGTGCCACGTCGCGGGGCAGCTCGTCCATGCCGTCGCCCGCGATCCAATCGGCGAATCCGTCGTGCAGGTCCCTCATGCCATGGCCTTCGCCGCGACCTCGCGCACCCTCTCCGTCACCGGGCCTGCGGGCACACCCTCGGGTGCTGCCGTCGCAAAGCGGCGCGCGTAGCGGAGCCGCGACCGGCTGAGCAGGGTATCGAGCGCAGAGCCATCCTTCCCGACGATCGTGGCGACATCGCGCCGATCCAGCCGCTCTACGCTCGACGCGATGAGCGCCGCTCGCTCGACCAGGCCGAGGGCCGTCAGGCCGGCGAGGAGTCCGGCATCCGCGTCGATCGCCGAGAGGGCCTGGAGGCGGTCGCCCTGGCGCGGGCCGCCGCGACCCATCCCGCGCGTGGCGCGCACGACGCGAGCACGCAGCCATGCCGCAGCGCGCTCGGGGTGACGAAGCTCGTCGATGTGGGCGGTGCCATCGGCCATCGCATCGGCCGCCAGCCGTGCAGCGCGCGACCGGTCACCGAGCGTCAGGAGCAGCGCGAAGCCGTGGAGGCGACGGCCGTGCAGGTCACGAAAGAAGGCGGCGCGCATGCCCTCGGAAGGATCGTCAGCTTGCATCGGCCCTCGCGTGGTGCGGTGCGGTTCGGTTCGGTTCGGTGCGGAGTGTACCGCCAGCGGCAAGCGCTGATCCGACGACGCGTGATGATCGGAGACTTGACAAACTGCTAAAATGGGTCGGTACACCTTGACAAACCCCTTGACACGCGTTCTCAGCGACGCGCGAGGAACCCGCGCCATCACCACCTCGTCAGGCATTGTCGCCGAGATCAAGACGAAGCTCCCGGCCGCCGATGTCGTCGGCGAGACGGTCGCGCTCAAGCGAGCGGGGACCGTGCTCAAGGGGCTCTGCCCGTTCCACAGCGAGAAGACCCCATCGTTCATCGTCACGCCGGAACGCGAGACATGGCACTGCTTCGGGTGTGGGGAACACGGCGACATCTTCACGTTCGTCATGCGCCGAGACGGCCTCGACTTCCGCGAGGCATTGACCCGCCTTGCCGAGAAGGCCGGCGTCGAGCTGTCCGAGCGTACGGCGACCGAGGATCGGCGCAAGCGACGTCTGCGCGAGGCCCTCGAAGCGGCCATTGCCTGGTACCGCGAAGTGCTGCTCCAGGCGCACCAGGCGGATCGCGCCCGCGCGTACCTGGCCGAGCGTGGCTTCAGCGACGAGACGCTGGACCGGTTCACCATCGGCTACGCGCCCAACAACTGGGAGGCCATGACCAAGCGCCTGCGCGCGAAGGGCTTCAATGACTCAGAGCTGACCGATGCGGGCCTCGCCAGCCCATCGACCCGCGGCGGGGTCTACGACCGCTTCCGCGGACGCATCATCATTCCCATCCGCGACGCCTCCGGCCGCGCCATCGGCCTCGGCGGCCGGATCATGCCCGACGCCGAAGGCCCGAAGTACCTCAACTCGCCGGCGACCGTGCTGTTCGACAAGAGCCGCACCCTGTATGGGATCGACCTCGCCAAGAGCGCCATCAGGCGCGAGAAGCTGGCCGTCATCGTCGAGGGCTACACCGATGTCATGGCCGCGCACCAGGCTGGTTTCGCCAACGTCGTGGCCAGCCTGGGCACCGCGCTGACGCAGGGCCAGGTCGAGCTGGCCAATCGCTATGCCGATGCGGTGGCGCTGGCCTACGACGTCGACCTCGCCGGCGAGGCAGCCACGCAGCGCGGCCTGCTCGAGGAGCTCGGACCCGTCGTCAGCAAGGTCCGCGTCATTCGCATCCCCGCCGGCAAGGATCCTGACGAGCTCATCAGGACCGATCCTGACGGCTGGCGCGCGTCCGTCGCAGGTGCGGAGGAGCTGCTGCCGTACTTCATGCAGCGTGCGGCGAGCGAGGTTGACATGCGCCAGCCGCAGGGGCGCAGCGCGTACACGCGTCGCATGCTCGACTTGTTACGGCGCATCCCGGACCGCGTCGAGCAGGACTCGTACGTCCCGCGCCTGGCCCAGTTGACGGGCATCGATGAGCGTATCCTGCGCGATGACCTGGCACGCGGCCCGCGGGCGCTGCCGGTCCGTCCTCTCGAGGAGTCACGTCCCGTCGCCGACGAGCCCCAGCTCAGCGCACTCGAGCGCGAGGTGCTGACCGTGCTGCTGCTCAACCCCGCGCTGGCGGCGGAGCGCTCGATGGAGGAGCGGCTGCCGTTCCGCGACGAATCGGCCCACGCCCTCGGCAGGGCCTGGATGGAGGCGGTCGCGTCAGCCGGCGGGAGGCCGGAGCTCGAGCCGTTCGTGACAGGGCTCGACGCGGCGACGGCGGACCTGGCGCGCAGCCTGCTGGCATCGGCGCGGAGCCGCGGCGTGCGGCCCGACACCGAAACGGACCGCGAAGCGCTGCGCGTTTCCCTGTTGCGCCTGCGCAAGGACCAGGTGACGGAACGCCTGGCCGATCTCCAGACACTCATCAGCGTCGGGTCGCGTGACCCGGAGCAGACCGATATTCACGACCTGGAGCGACAGTTCCAGGTGCTGCACCTCGAACGGGAGCAGCTCGAATCCGAAATTAACCCGTCGGCCGTGATGGCTGGCCAGAAGAGGAGGTAAGCGTGGCGACGAGCCCCACGACCCGGAAGCCGCCGGCCGCGACGGAGACGAAGAAGGCGACCAAGGCCGCTCCCGCACAGGCCGCTCCCACCAAGGCCGCGGCGGCGGTTGCCGTCGCGACCGTCAAGGCCAAGACGTCCGCGACGAAGTCACCCGCCAAGGCGACTCCTGCCAGGGCGGCCAAGCAAGCGTCCGCAACGGCGGCAAAGAAGGTGACCCCCAGGCCCGCCGCCAAGGTGTCCCCACCCGTGCCGGCGTCGAAGCCGAAGGCCCAGGCCGTCACCAAGGCGCCCGCGAAAGCGACCAAGCGTGCCGCGGATAACGGGAAGGAGGGCGGCGACTCGGTTGTGACCGCGATGATCAAGAACCTCATCGCCAAGGGTCGTGACGAGGGCTTTATCACACACGACCAGATCCTTCAGGCCATTCCCGCGCCCGAAGCGCACATGGGCGCGATCGAGGAGCTGTACGCCGCTGCCCTCGAGGCGGGCGTTGAGGTGCTCGACGCGCAGAACCAGCCGACACTGCTCGACGAGGCGGACGAGGACGAGGACGAGGAAGAGGAGGCCGAGCCGGAAACCGGTGCCAAGCCCACCACCGCCAAGTCGAAGCAGGGCGAGGAGGATCTCGAGGCGCTGGCGGCCGACCTGATCGGCATCG
>JACDBS010000214.1 GCA_013694795.1 Chloroflexota bacterium
TTCATGAGGTCCTCCATTCGCCAGGCGACTCCAGGGCGCGCCACGAACGGGCCGCATCGACTTCCTGCGCCGGCATGACCCGGATCAGGTTCGAGGGTCTGCGAACGCATCGGCATCCGCACTCTCAGCGCTGTTGCGCTCCCCTGTCGTCTCTTGGGTTTGAGCCGTCAGCCTAGCACGCGTCCTATCATCGGTCGACGACGGCTATCCTTCGGCCCGCAATGCCCCTCGGATTCGCCTTCGCGCTGATGGTCCTCGCCGGCATCGGTGTCGCGGTCGCCTCGCTCATCACCCTGCGCTCGGTGGGCGCACGCCCGGCGATCGCCCGGCGGTTGGCGGGTCCGCCGGAGGTGAAGGTGGGGCGCCTGTTGGAGGGCGATCTACCGCAACGTCCGGTCCGGGTGGCCGGACGCATACGCTGCCGTGATCCGATGGACACCGGGGACGGCGAGCGATTGGTCGCCTTCCATCGCGACGTGGAGGTCAGACATGGACGAACGTGGCGCAGGATCGAGCGCCTGCGCGAGACGCGCTCGTTCGAGCTGTGGGACCACGATGGCTCGATCACTGTCGACCCGGCCCGCGCCGCGGAGCCGCTGATCACCATCCCCAAGGTCTGGCACGGCAGTCCCGCGGAGCTCGAGGAACCGCACGCGTCGGCGGCCGCGCGCCTGTCCGAGCGCCACGGCGCGGCAGGCGAGGCGCGGGCCATCACGCGGACCATCAATGTCACCGATCGGCTGCTCATCCTGGGCCGCCCGGTTCGCCGGGAGGACGGGAGCACCACCCTGGAGGCGCCCGACGGCGGTTACCTGGTCACCAACCTGGGTCTCGACGACGCGATGCGCCTGCTTGGCGGCCGCAACCGCCGCGCGGCGGCGGGAGGCGTCATCGGGCTGGGGATCGCGGTCGCGCTGGTGGTCATCGGTGGCATCGGCGTCCTCCTGAGCGCGCTGCTGGCGTGACCGATGCACCTCCCGTACTGGGCCGACCGGTACGAACGAGCCATCGCGGACGGCACCTCCCGTTTCTAGCATCCGGTCCACGGTTCCTACCGGAAGCTCCATTTCGGAGCGATGGCGCTCGCAGGGACCGCAGGAATGGAGCGTCGATTGCCCCGCGCCGATACCGATGCGCTGCTCAGCGTCGCCCAGGCCGCGACCCTTCTCGGCGTGCACCCGAACACGATCCGCACCTGGACCGACGCCGGACGACTGACCGCATACCGTATCAATGCGCGTGGCGACCGCCGCTTCCGACGCGGTGATGTCGCGCGTCTGCTGGTCGAGGACGGATCAGGCGCAGACCGCCTGCACGACGGCGAGCTGGCCATCTTCGGCCGCATCGCCGCCGGCCTGGCGGCATCGCCAACGACGGCCGAGGTTGCTCGCGCGGTGGTCGAGGCATTGCGAACCGAGGCAGGCGTGGAACGCGCGGCCATGTACGTGGCGGATGGCGAGGAGATGGCGCTCGAGGCCCACGCAGGCTTCGATGAGCCCCCGCCCGCATCCAGGGCCGCACCCGCCAACCCCGTCACGGAGGAGGGCGACGATACGTCCTTCATCCTGGCCACCCGCCGGACCCAGATTGGTCTGCTGGTCCTGGATTCCGCCTCGGCTGGGTCCCTGACTCCGGCCTTCGTGCGCTCGCTCATCGCCACGGCGGCCACAACCATCGTCAGCGCTCGGCTGCTGGGTCGTGCCCGACGCGAGAGCCAGCGCGCCCGCGCGCTGCGATCGGTCACGAAGGAGCTGACCGGAACGCTCGACCTCACCGCCGTCCTGGGTGAGGTGGTCGACCAGACGCGCTCACTGTTCCAGGCCGACAAGGCTGGACTCTGGCTGGTCGACGCCAGCGAGCACCCGTTTCAGATCGCCGCGCATCACGGCCTGAGCGACGACTTCCTGGCGCACGTGGCGGCATTGCGCGACAACGATGAGACGATCGAGATACGCGCCGTTCACGATCGCCGCCCGTACTGGACGCGCGATGCCGATCGCGATCCGGACATCGGTCTGCTCCGCAGCAGCTACGCAGCTGAGGGCATCCGCACAGCGTGCCTGGTGCCGCTGGTGGGGGGCGACGAGCCGTTGGGGCTGCTGGGCCTCTACCACCGCCGCGATCGTGCCTGGCCGGACGAGGAGATCGCCCTCCTCCAGGCCTTCGCCGACCAGGCCGCGGTGGCCATCCAGAACGCGCGCCTGTATCGGTCCGTGGCCGCCCAGGCGGCCCGCATGCGCTCGATCCAGGATCTCTCGGCTCGCCTCAACCGCCTCACCGATGTGCGCTCGATTGCCGAGGCGATCGTGGACGAGGCGCGCACGCTGGCCGACTACGACGACATCCGTGTCTATCGCGTCGATCACGAGCGAGGAATCTGCGACCCCATCGCGTTCACCCGCGAGATGCTCGAGGGAGATCCGGCCGACGCCGAGGATCTGCTGCGCGTCGCGGTCGGCGAGGGGTTCACCGGATGGGTGGCGGAGCACGGCGAGCCGATGCTCATCAACAACGCCCTCGACGACGATCGCGGCAAGACGATCGACGGCACCGAGGATGTCCCCGAGTCGATGCTGGTGGTCCCCATGCTGTACGAGGGGCAGACGCTCGGCGTGATCGTCCTGCGCCAGCTCGGCTACGACCAGTTCAGCACCGATGACCTCCAGACGATGAGCATCTTCGCCGGCTACGCGGCGCAGGCCATGGTCAATGCCACGAGCTACGAGCGGATGGTCGCGCAATCGACCGAGCTGGCTCGTCGCGCGGACTCGCAACGGCGCCTGCTCGAGATCAACGAGCGCCTGCTCTCGACCCTCGACCCCACCACGGTGCTCGAGACGATCGCCGAGGGGCTGAAAAGCGTCGTGGCCTACGACAATCTCATCATCTGCCAGCTCGATCACGAGGCCCAGCTGCTTCGTCCGCTCCTGGCGCGCGATGCCCATGTCGCGGAGGTGATGCGTCATCTCATCCCCCTCGGACAGGGCCTGACCGGCTGGGCCGTGCAGCATCGCGAGCCGTTGCTCATCCACGATGCGCTGAGCGACCCGCGCGCGCTCCAGATCCCCGGCACGCCAGCCGATCCGGAATCGCTCATCATCGTTCCGCTCATCGTTGACGGCGAAGCGGTCGGCGCCATGAACATCGGCCGCATCGGACGTGAAGCCTACTTCAGCCAGACCGACTTCGAGATCGCGCAGCTCTTCGCCGGCCAGGCGTCCATGGCGCTGCGCAACGCCACGGAGCACCACGCGGTAAGCATCCGCGCCGAGACCGATGAGCTCACCGGCCTCGGGAATCACGGCGCCTTCCAGCGCGACCTGGGTCGGATGGTCGAGGCCGCCGGCGCGGCGGTTCGTCCGACGGAGCGCCGGCTCTCGGTGCTGATGATGGATCTCGACCGTTTCAAGGCCTACAACGACCGCCTCGGTCACCCCGCCGGCGACGCGCTTCTCCATCGCGCCGCGAACACGATCTACGGCGCCGCTCGAAGCGATGACCGCGTGTACCGATACGGCGGCGACGAGTTCGCGCTCATCCTGCCCGGCACCAGCGTCAACGATGCGGCGCGCGTCGCGCAGCGCATCCGACGCGCCGTGGCTCGGCTCACCGCCGGCGATCCGACGCCGGTCACCATCACCGTCGGCGTGGCGGGCATGCCCGGCGACGCGAACGACCGTCCCGGCCTCATCGCTGCCGCGGATACGGCGCTCTACTATGGCAAGCGAGCCGGGGAGGACCGGTTCGTACGCGCGGACGAGCTGACCCCGGACGTCGGCGACCTGCGCGGAACGATCGAGGAGCTGGCCGCGGCCGCCCTTCGCCAGAGTGGCGACGAGCGCGTCGCGGAGCACCTCGTCGAGCGGGCTGCGCATCTCATCGGACAGAATCACGAGGAGCAGGGGTCGTTACGCGATGCACTGCTGACCATCGCGCGCTCCTTCGACGCCAGCGGGATCACCAATCGCGGTCACGCCGACCGGGTCGGGCGGCTCGCCGACGCGATCGCGGACCGGATGGGGCTGGCGCCCGACGAGCGAGCCTGCGTCGAGCTGGCCGCCCGCCTGCATGCCCTCGACGAGTCCGGCCTCGCCGACCTCAGCCCGAGTCCCTCGCTCCAGCAGGTGTCGGCGCTACTCGTCGGCTACCGCGGACTGCTGGCCGACGGCGCCCGTCGCAGGCGTCGCGGGAAGCATGCGCGAGGTGATCTGGGATCCCACATCATTGGCGCTGCGAACGCGTTCGACGAGCTCGTCGCCGGCGTTGGCCGCCCCCGCGCGAGCCGTGCAGCGGCGATCGAGCACCTGCGGCGAGATCGGGCCACCTTCCGCGCCGACGTCCTCGCGGCGCTGGCTGACACGGTCGGGCAGAGGCGCGACACAAAGCGGCGCCGGCGCCAGAGCGACGCATCGGATGAGGGTGTTCGCGGGGCGGCGTGAGGTATCATCCGCCGGCCGATGACGATCTGGAGCCTCGCCTCGCTGCGCCTGGCCGGGGCGCCCAGCCTGGCCCTGGCGGCCGCCGTGGGGCTGGCGGCATGCGCGACCGCCCAGACGCCGGAGACGCCCTCGCTGCCGCCCCCGAGCGCCGTGACGGGCACCACCGAAACGCCAACACCCACGCGGTCACCGACGCCAACTCCGGCACCGACCCCGCGCTTCACCAACGAGCTAGATCATGAGCTTGCCGCGCTCATTCCGACCGCGGCGGCCGGCGTCGAGATCGTGGTTGCCCCATTCGACGCGTTTGCGCTGACGCCGGGCGACATCGGTGCCGCCTACGGTGACATCGGTGACCGGTTCGCGTCGCTTGCCCTGGCCTACGTCCTTCAGCCGCGGACCACGCTGTACGCCATGCGGGTGGACGGCGAGCCGATCACCACCGAGGACCTCGAGACGCACCTCGCCACCGCTGGTCGATACGTGGGCATCGCCGGGCTGGAGCCGGATCCCTGGGAGGTGGGCGAGGCCGGCGGGCACGCGGTGTGGGTGCGCCCAGAGGACAATGCAACCGCGGCCGGCACCATGGTCTACACGTGGTCCAACGGTGAGCTCGTCTTCCTCCTGATCGGTGTCGATGACACGCTCAACCGCGCCATCATCGAGCAGCTTCCCGGCGAGCCCGTGCAACTCCCCACGCCGGTCCCCACCGAGTCGGCGTCCGCCGCGCCGAGCGAGTCCGGCGAGAACTGAGCTAGTCTGGCCCGGCATGTTCGCAAACGTTGCGTACGCGATCTCGATCGGCGGCACGATCGTGACGCTCGCCCTCCGCATTCTCGGCGCGGATGACACGCTGACCTTCGGGGTGGCCGCGCTCACCATCCTTGGCCTGGCCTACACCCTCGGCCACGCCACGGAGCAGCTCGGGATCGCGGCCGGGCCGCGCATCGGCGGCATCATGAACGCGACCGTCGGCAACGTCGGCGAGATCATCATCGCCGCCTTCCTCCTCCTCGACGGCAAGGTCGAGCTCGTCCATGCCTCGATCACCGGCTCGATCGTGGGCAACCTGCTCCTCGTCCTGGGCGCCTCGCTCCTGGTGGGTGGGCTGAAGAACGGCGTGCAGAGCTACGACGCGCAGGCGACCGGCATGAACGCCGCCTCGCTCATCCTGGCCACCATCGGCCTCGTGGTGCCGGCCACGTTCGCGTTCCTGATCGGCGGAGGCGTGGGGACCGCGCCCGGTGACGCCGAGTTCTTCCAGGTCGAGGCCCTGACCGTGGGTGTCGCCATCCTGCTGCTGGTCACCTACGCGGCCCAGACCTGGTTCTTCCTTCGATCACCGGCCGCGCCGACCGCTGAACACCGACCGGCGGAGGTGGCCGAGTGGGGCTGGAAGATGGCGCTCGGCGTCCTGCTCGCGTCGGCCGCCGCGCTCACCATGGCCTCCGAGGTGCTCGTCCACACGCTCGAGCCGGCGGTGGCATCGCTCGGCATCAGCGAGTTCTTCATCGGCATCATCGTCATCCCCGTCATCGGCAACCTGGCGGAGCACGTGGTCGGGATCACGCTGGCCTACAAGAACAAGATGGACTTCAGCCTCCTCACGTCCATTGGATCGGCGACCCAGATCGCGCTGTTCGCCGCGCCCGTGCTCGTCTTCTTCGGCCTCATCGTCGGCAACCCGCTGACGCTGGTGTTCACGCCGCTCGAGGTGGTGGCGGTCGCCGTCGGCGTCATGATCGCCGCGTACATCGCGCTCGACGGCAAGTCGAACTGGGTCGAGGGCCTCCAGCTCGTCAGCGTCTACCTGATCCTGGCCATCGCCTTCTTCTTCCTGACCTAGCGTGGCTACCATTGCTGGGTGATGAACCTCCCGCGTTCCGCAAGCCTGCCATGACCGATGCCGACGAATGGGCCGGCTGGTCCGACGACGGCGACGATCGCATCGGCCGCAAGCGCGACCGC
Source organism: Chloroflexota bacterium (assembly GCA_013694795.1). Classification (GTDB taxonomy): domain Bacteria; phylum Chloroflexota; class Limnocylindria; order QHBO01; family QHBO01; genus JACDBZ01. The sequence goes on from JACDBS010000214.1 coordinate 6,408, forward strand.
CTCGCTCGGCTGCTGAAAGTGGCCTCGATCCTGTACTCGAAGGGCAGCGGCGAGGCGGGCGTGCCGGTCGCGGAGATCGCGCGCCTCACCGGCATGACGACGCGAACGGTGTATCGCGACATCCGCGCGCTGGAAGAGGAGCTGGCCGTGCCGGTCTTCGCGGCCAAGCGAGGCCATTACGGGATCGAGCGCCGCTTCTTCCTGCCGCCGCTGCGCCTTTCCGTGCCGGAGGCCATCGTCCTCTTCCTCGCATCGCGGCTCATCGCGCGCTGGTCCGACCAGTACGACGCCGCGGTGGTCAGCGCCTTCACCAAGCTCGCCGATGCCCTGCCGCAGCCGATCGCGCGACACGTGGCCGCCACCATGCTGGCCGTCGGCGAGCACGAGTCGAACGAGCCCTTCACCCGCAGCTTCTCGGCAGTGGCCCGCGGATGGGCCGAGGGCCGGGTAGTGGAGCTGGTGTATGACCCGGGCACCGGCACCAAGAAGCGGACGCGCGTGCAGCCCTACTTCCTGGAGCCGGACGCAGCGCTGCGCAGCGTGTACCTCATCGGCTTCGATGAGCCGGCCGGCGCCATGCGCACCTACAAGGTGGAGCGCATCCGATCGGCGACGCTGACGCAGGACCGATACGAGATCCCCGACGACTTCGACCCCGATGCCTGGCTGGCCAACTCGTGGGGCATCTGGTCGTCCGACTCGACGCCCACCGCGCTGGTGCGGTTGAGCTTCGATGCCTCGGTCGCGCACCGCGTGCGCGAGGCGGTTTGGCATCGGTCCCAGAAGCTGACCGAGCTGAACGGCGGGGGTGTCGAGCTGGCGGTGAGGGTTGCGGGCGTGGTCGAGATCCAGCCCTGGATCATGTCATGGGGCGGGGCGGTCGAGGTGCTCGAGCCGGCCGAGCTGCGCGATGCGGTTGCCGCCTCCGTGCGCGTCGCTGCCGCCCGCTATGCCGGCTGAGCTGGAGACCTAGTCAGGCTCCTCGAAGGGAAGGCGCTGGATGAGCGCCAGGCGCGGCCGCTCGAAGTGCTCGGCCGGGGCGATCGGCACGCGCAGCCAGCCCTCGCCCGATGCGCCGAAGCGGTAGCGCGCGTCGAGCCGCCGTGCTGAGAGAGCATCGAGCCCGAACCGGGCGAGCGCCTCCGCCAGAAGTGTGCCCTCGCCGCGCAGGGCGTGCGAGACGACGCAGCGATCGCCGTCGAGGAGTACCGCCTCCAGGCGCCGGCGACGCGACGCATACGTGCGGCGGTGCCAGTCCACGCCCCCGCACCACAGAAGGTCGGAGGCGACGAAGGCGGGGCGACCGGCGCGCCTGTCGCCGCCCATGCGGCGGCGCAGCAGATGGGTGTCGAGCCAGCCGCCCTCGTCGAGAGCAAGCAGCCAGCCGTCGAGGACGACCCCGTCCTCCATCAGCTGCCCGGGCAGCTCTTCGGTCAGCTCACCGAATGCGGTCAGGGCGTCGGCCAGGCCCTCGGCCTGGAGCCGCGCCAGGCGCCCACCATCCACGACGGCGATGGCGCGGATGCCCGGCCACCACGGCTCGAACAGGTAGGCCGGGTCGTCGAAGGGTGCGACGCCGGGAGCCGGCTGCATCGGCCTGATGCGCCCTGCCAGGCGGTCCACCACTGAGGCGGTCGAGATCGGAAGGTCCAGCTGCTCTCCGGGCACGGCCCGACCGGGTCAGGCCGTCTTACGCCGGCGCTGACGCGGCGCACCGGCCTCGACGGCCTTCGCATCCCCCTTCGAACCGGCCTCCGAGGCCTTGCGCTCGGTGCGAGCCGCGGCGACCGACGCCTCCAGTGCGGCCATGAGGTCGGTGATATTGGTCGGCTCGGCGCGTTCCTGGGGCTCCGGCTTCTCGCCGGCGACCTTGCGCTCGATCACGGCCATCAGCGCCTGGCGGTACTCATCGGCGTACTCATCGGCGGAGAAGTCTCCGGTCATGCTGGCCACGAGCTGCTCGGCCATCTTCTTCTCGGAGGCCTTGATCTCGATCTGGTCCTCGGGGAGGTTGAGCTCCTCCATCGAGCGGACCTCGTCCGGCCAGTGCAGCGTGGTCAGCAGCATGCTGTTGTTGAACGGGTTGAGTGCCGCCAGTTGCTCGCGATCCTTGAGCACGATCTTGCAGATGGCGCTCTTGCCCTGCTCGGCCAGTACCGACTTGAGGAGGTAGAAGGCCTTGGCCCCGATCTGCTCCGGCTCGAGGTAATAGGCCTGCTTCACGAACTGGGTGCCACCGCTGTCGCGAGCCGTGGTGATGAACATCTCGATCTCGATGGCGCGCATGGTCTTCAGTGGGACCGCATCGATGTCCTCCTCGGTGACGACCACGTACTTGCCCTTGCTCCACTCGTAGCCGCGGACGGTCTCCGAGCGCTGGATCACCTCGTCGTGGTACGGGCAGTACACCTTCATCTGAATCCGGTTCAGGCAACTCGCGTGGAGCAGGTTGAAGCCGATGCCGCCCTGCTCGGTGGCCAGGTAGAGCTTGACGGGGATAGTGACCAGCCCGAACTGGATGGCCCCCCGCCACATCGATCGCGCCATGTGCGTGTCATGCTCCCATGCCGTGCGTCCGTGCTCCGCCGTGCCCAGCGGATCGCGCTTCGAACGCGGGCGGTGACTATACAACCCCGTTGCAAGCACGCCCGGTACCCCATCGGTACCACACCGATGGGCCATAGACGTCGAGGTGATCGGAGCGCGAAACTCCACGCCGATGACTGACACGACCGCTGCCCCCCGTGCCTACGTCCTCGAGGACGACCCCGATATCGCCGCCCTCGAAGCCGATCTTCTGCGCGAGATGGGCTTCAACGTGGTGACCTGCACTCGCATCGTCGAGCTCGGCGACCTGATGGACGTGGCCCTGCCGCATCTGCTGGTGGTCGACGTGATGCTGCCCGATGGCGACGGCGGCGACATTGCCGAGCTGTTGCGCTCCGCCTGGCCGGGTATTCCCGCCGTATTCGTATCGGCTGCCAACCGTGAGCGGCTTGCCGAGCTGGCGCCCATGGGCCCGGTGGTGGCCAAGCCGTTCGATCTCGAGGTCTTTCGCGCCGCGGTCGGGCAGGCGCTCGACGGCGCCCAGGAGCTTCGCAGCGCCTCGTGACCGCCGCCCTATGTGACGTCGGCGTCAGGGCCGATCACGCAGACAAGTGCCTCGTGTGCAGCCCCTCCCGCATCGGTCAGGTGGTAGCGATCCTCGATCCTTGCCACCGACGAGAGCATCGCGTTGACCGGGCAGTAGCGCGTCGCCGACAGCTCGATCGATCGGCGCAGGGCCTCGACCTGGACCGCACCGGTCACGCGATGCATGACCGTGATGGCGGTGAACACCTTCGGGTGGACCGTGGCCGATTCGGCGCTGATCGCGATCTCGTAGGTCCGCGCAACCTGTTGCTTCTTGCGCAGGATGCTAGCCACATCCACTCCAGTGCAACCGGCCAGCGCGGCAAGCAGCGTCTCCTTCGGACCTGCGGCGGAGCCGTCGCCCTCGGGCGGGTCGGTGTCCATGACCACCGAATGGCCATGAGCGTTGCGCGCCTCGGTTCGGCTGCGGGTCGGATCGACGGCGGCGATGATCTGGGTCGACATGCGGGCAGCCTAGTGCAGCGGAGCAGTGACACATGCGGGTGATCCGTCCTGAGGCGCTGACAATCGCCGGCCGACGTCGTCCGCTGCTGCTGGCGCTCTCGATGCTGGCCGTCGGCGTCCTGGCCATGGAGCTCACGGTCGTGAGGCCCATCACCGCAACCGGCGCCGCCGTCATGGCGGGGGCCGCGGCCCTCGGACTGGGAGTTGGAGCAGCGTGGCTGTTACGCGTCGCCCGTCCGGATCGGGCGCGCCGAGTTTCCGACGCCCTCACCGCGCTGCTGTCGGCGACCTTCGACGACAGCTACACGCTCGTGGTTGCTC
>JACDBS010000219.1 GCA_013694795.1 Chloroflexota bacterium
GATCCAGCGGGCAGGCTCCTTTTTCCAGTTGTCGACCACGATGGTCGGGTTGGCCGTGGCGCCGACGGCACCGAACGCGACGGCGTACTCGAGCTCGTCGAGGGCGCAACTGTCGTTCCAGATGTCGGTTGCCGTGTCGGCAATGGTGCGGCCGAGCGGCGTATCGGTCAGGGAGGCAGGCATGGGCGACCACATGGTAGCAAGGGTCCGGAGGGTCCCTACGGGACGGTGTAGGTGATGGTGTCTGTCTGCCCGACCATGAAGCTGCCCAGCGTGGTGACGCGCACCGCCTGGACTCCAAGCTGGTACGTGGTGCCCGGATGGAGCGCATCGGTCTCCAGGCTGGCGGTGTCCTGGTCCGAGATGACGCTGAGCACCGAGCCTCCTGACACGACGCGGTAGAAGCTGAAACAGCTCGGGGAGCCTGCGTACGGCTGCCACGCCAGTCGGTTGCCGTCGCGCGTCGAGCTCACGGTCAGCTCACCGAGGTCGACGACCTCGCTGATGCGGCCGGACCGAACCGCCGAGGCGCTCACCACGCGACCGTCGACGTCGTATGCAATGACGCGGTAGTTCCAGCTTGTGGGCCCCGGAAGGATGCTGGCGTCGACGGCGGAGGTCACGAACGGATCGGTCTCGTACGTGTCGCCCCAGTCGACGGCCGGCGCGATGGGCGGGTATGCGGGCGCGATCTCGGCGTTCGGACTGCGCAGCGCGATGTAGTGGTGAAAGTCGGGATGCGTGCTGGCCGACCAGTCGAGCACCACGCCTCCGGGGCAGCTGGTGGCTTCGAGTTCCATGAGGCTCGGATCCGGCGTCGCGGTCGGCGCGGGCGTTGGCGTCGGAGAGGGACTCGCCGTGGGAGCAACGGTCGCCGCCGGTGTCGGCGGCACCGTTGCGGCGGCGAGCGACGGGATCCCGCTCGCGGACGGTACGCCCTGCAAGGCGCAGCCCGAAATCAGGAGTGCGAGCAGCGGCAGGCAGCGACGCGATGGCCCGGGCATCGGACTGACCCTAGCACGGCGCCATTGGTCGCACCAAAGGCCACCGCGCCGATGAGCAGCACGGCGCTCAATGCGCCGGGCACGGCGGTGGCCAGTCAGGTCGATGCGGGCTTCTTCTCGCTGGGTGACATTGATGCCTCCACGTAATGAATTGGGCATGATGAATGCGACGACAGAACGTGGAGAGCGGCCGATGATTACCGGCGCCACCAAGATTGGGCAGATGCGGACGGTTGGGTCAGGTCCGGTGGGACACTTCCCTCACCGCCGCGCCGATACATCGCCGTTGTGTGTCACGGGCAGGCTGCCATGACGCGGTATGCCGACCTATCGGCCGAGGTTGCGCGTGAGCGGCGCATCGGTGCGCCCTTCGTGCGCAACGAGGGCCGATATATCGACGCCACGGCGCGCGGGCGCTGGGCGGTGACACGGAACGCCGATAGAACTACACGTCGCGCGCCCAGTGATCCTCGAGCGTTTCGCGCCGACGACTGAGCCTGACCGAACCGCCCTCACTCACCGCCTGCGCCGGACGCAGCCGGCCGTTGTAGTTCATGGCCATGGCGAGGCCATAGGCGCCCGCTGCACCGATGGCCAGGAGCGCGCCTTCCCCCGCCCCGGACCCCAGCTCGACCTCGCGCGCCAGGACGTCGCCGGCCTCGCACACCGGGCCGGAGAGGGTCCATGCACGGTCGGGCGTGGGCTCGCCGACAGCCAGCAGCGCCACCGGGTGTCGGGCGCCGTAGAGCATCGGCCGGATGAGCTCGGTCATGCCGGCGTCCGCCACGAGCTGGCCGCGCGCCTGGACGCGCACCACGCGCGTGAGCAGCCAGCCGGCATCGGCCACGATGCTGCGTCCCGGCTCGACGATGAGCCTTGTCGTATCCGGCAGGTGCGGCTGGATGGCCGTCGCGTACGCCTCGCCTGACCCGGCGAAGCCGCCGCCGAGGTCGATTCGTGCGGCGCCCGCGTCATCGGCCAGGCGCGCGAGCAGCTCGGCCAGCCGCGCGAACGGCTCAAGATCGGTGATGGCAGAGCCGGCATGCGCGCCGATGGACGCCACGAGCACGCCGGCGGCACGCATGCGCGCGAGCGCCTCCGGAACCTCGTCCAGTCCGATCCCGAACTTCGAGTCCGCGGCGCCGGTGGCAAGGTGCGGGTGCGTTCGGGCGTCGAGCGCCGGATTGATGCGCAGCCCGATGCGGCCACCGCGCGAGCGCAGGAGCGCGT
>JACDBS010000229.1 GCA_013694795.1 Chloroflexota bacterium
GGCTGAGGGAGGCGTCAATCCGCAGCCCATGGGCGCGAATCTCGTCCAGCACCTCGCCAGCGATCAAGGTCAGATCGCCACCGCGGCTACCACTTGCTCCCCTTCGCCGAGCCTCAAGGAAATAGCGGTCGCCCTCGATGCCGCGGCCCGCCACAGCTCGCGCCGAGTCGACCCGCCGCATCGGCGCCCCCGAAGCATCGGCTACGAAGATGGCCTCAAGGGTTGACGTTGACATCGGCGGCATTCTCCGGACCTAGCTGGGTCCCCTCCGGAAGGAGTTCGTTCTGATCCAGGATCCAGGCCAGGATGTCCCAGTACTCCTGCTCGGGCAGGCTGCCGGGGGCGTCGAACGGCATGGCATCGCTGACGTAGTCGTACAGGCCTTGCGCCGTGCCGCGCGAGCGGAAGGCATAGTTCTCGCCGACCAGCGCCGGCCCGATATCCCCTTCGCCGTCCGTACCGTGGCAACTGGCGCAGCTCGCGGCGTAGAACTCCGCTCCGCTCGCCAGTTGGTCACCGGCCGGTGCGGCGGAGCCCGAGCCGCGGACAGCGGATGGGTCAGGCGAAGCGGGAGCTGACGCTTCGTCTGGTGCGGCGCAGCCAGCGAGCACGACCGCTGCCAACGTTGCGGTCAGGCTTCGGCTAGGCCACCTCAACTTCGAACCTGGCGATGGCGTTGCAGTTGATGCCAAGCTCGTTGAAGACCACCGTCTCGGGCTGCACGCTCCCGGCGCTGTCGGTCGCACGCGTCCGCAGGTTGTGCGTTCCCGCCGGCGCATCCCACTCGAACTCGAAGCGCACCCAGCTGTACGGCAGATCGAAGGGCGGCACCAGCGTCGCCTGTTGCCAGTCGCCGTCGTCGATGCTGAACTCGACCTGCGCGATGCCCGACATCGGGGCGTTGGCGTAGCCGCGGACCATCTGCGGTCCGCGCACCAGCTGCGGGACCTCGCCGACCTCGAGCGGGTAGTTTCCCGCCGGTTCCGAGATGCGAATCACGTACGGGATCGCCAGCCAACTCTTGACGAACAGCTCCTTGCCGGTCTGGCCGCGGATGTCCTCGGCCACCGCACCGAGGAACTCGTCGTCAGGCCCCGGCTCCTCCGGCGGGTAGTCCTCGCCGATGTACACCTCCTCGCGGGTGTGCATCCGTGTCCAGAAGCCGTGTGAGCTGATCTGGATCTCGGTCAGCCACTTGATGCTCGCTGCGCCACCCCAGCCCGGCACGATGGCGCGCACCGGCCCGCCGTGGTCGGATGGCAGATCGACCCCGTTCAGCTTGTAGGCCAGACCGATGACGTCGGAGCGCGCGTTGATTTCGGTCATGTCGATCGGCCGCCCGGTGTCCGGCCCGTCGACACCGCTCCAGAACAGGAGTTGCCGCGCATTCGACGTCGGGCGCACGCGATCCAGGATGACCTGGATGGGTACATAGGTCCATTCGCCCTGGCTGACGTCGCTGAAGACCCAGTTGCCACCCATCACGTCGTAGCCGAGCTGCTCACGGTTGACGGTTCGGCCGTTGCCGAAGCACTCCATCACGCGCGGCGCGTTGACCGATGGCAGCGCGATGAGCTCGTCGTAGGTGAGAGTCAGCTCCTCGGCCACGGCGTCACCGTGGACCCGCAGCTCCCAGCTGCTCTTGTCGACCACCGGAGTGGCGTAGCGGTTGCGGACGTAGAAGTGCTCGTAGGGCGTGACGAAAGAGGTCTGCTGCCACCAGGGGGTGCCGAGCTCGGTGTCGAAGACCTTGAGAAACGGCTCCTCGGACTTGACGAACATCGCCGCCGGCGCCTCGCTGGCACTCGGCGCCGTGCTCGCGCTGGCCGCGGCACTGGCGCTGGACACGACTCGCGAGGCCGAGGGGGACGGGATCGCGCTCTCGCAGGCCGCCAGCACGGCCGCCGCGCCACCGAAGGCCAGCAGTTGGATGAAGCGCCGACGATTGATCCCGGCCTGCTGTGCGCGTTCCCAGAGGGACGTCGGATCCGTCGATTGGATGGTCATGCGCTGCTCCTCCACTCGCGTGGCAGGAGCCAATATGGCTCCCGCGCCCTCGCGTCGGACGCTAGACCTTGAACATGGTTCAATGTCAAGGGTTGCCGGCGCCTTGCGTGCTCAGCAATCGGTCGATCGCGGCTGACGGCTGCCAAGGCGAGGTCGAGATGAGCGTCGCCTCGGCGGATGGTCCACTGCCCACTGCTCAGAACTACGGAAGTGTCCGCTAGGTCGACTGCCGTATGGTGCGGCGGGCGTATCGGGCGAGCTCGATGAACGGGCGCAACCGCATCGACAGATCGCTTCGTGCGCGGCGGAAGGCCTCAAACTGTTCGGCAGCCGTAGGCGTCGGCTCGGCCGGGTCATCGAGGCCCCAATGCAGCGAGTCATGTTCCCCGGGGAAGGCGGGGCAAGCCTGGCGGGCGCGATCGCAGACGGTGATCACGTAGTCGAACTCTTGGTCCATAACCTCGTCGACCGACTTCGACCGCGCCGCGCTCCAGTCGATGCCGACCTCGGCCAGGACCTCGATCGTCAGCGGGTGGACCCCGCACGGATGGGTACCGGCGCTGAGGGCTTCGAATTCGGGACCGCCAAACTGACTGAGAAGTGCCTCGGCCAGCTGGCTGCGCGCCGAGTTACCGGTGCAGATGAAGATGACGCGGCTGGGGCGCGGCGTGTCGTCCGCGGCGGTCGCGGCAGATTGTTGCACCGTCATGCGGGCAGTCAGCTCGAGGTCGACGAGCTCCGCCTCGAGCTGATCGAGCTCCGCGCGCTGCCTGGCGATGGCGTTCCGCTGGGCTCCGATGCGTCCCACCAGGTCGCGGGCCACTGAATCGGCGACGCCCTCGACGCACAGCGTCGCCAGCCGGCCGGCCTCGTGTGCATCCAAGCCGATCCGGCGCAGGGTGACCACGAGGCGCAGCCGCGCCAGGTCGTCCGCACCGTAGGCGCGGTAGCCGTTCGGGCGTCGCCGAGCGCGGGGCAGGACGCCGGTCCGCTCGTAGAAGCGGACTGCGCTCGGCGCGACCCCGGCCCCTGCGGCCAACTCGGACACGTTCATGGGCTCAGGGTACACCGGGCAGCGAGCCATCCTGCACTCGATCGCGTCCACTCATCAGCGCCGGCGGACCGAGTTCGACGCCATGCTCTTGATCGGCGCTAGACGCCCGTCAGCCACACTCGCCGCGTGCGGATCGCCGTCTTCAGCGACGTTCACTCCAACCTGCCGGCGCTCGAGGCGGTGCTGGCCGACATAGCCGCGGCCGGCGTCGACGATCGTTACTGCCTCGGCGACCTGGTCGGCTACGCGCCATGGCCCAACGAGACGCTCGAGCTGTTGCAGCGCGAGGACATCCCGATCGTGATGGGCAACTACGACGATGGCACGGGCTTCGACCGCGACGAATGCGGCTGTGCCTACTCCGACCCAGTCGAGAGGGCGCTGGGGGACCAGTCGTGCGTCTGGACCAAGGCGCACACCACCGCGACTGGCGCCGTTGTCGTCTGCCCTGATCGTGGCAGGCGTTGACCAGCAGCCGATGAAGCCAAGGGTCGAAGCGCTCGGCGTCGCGCCGGCGTGGCAAGTCGCGCCACGCGTTCATGAG
>JACDBS010000239.1 GCA_013694795.1 Chloroflexota bacterium
CCTCGTCGTCGACGAGGAGCGCAAACTCCCCGCTGCCCGGCTGGTCCAGCCTGCGTCGCGCATCGGCCCGACGCTCGCCTGCGCGCACGACGCGTGCGTCGGCCAGCGGCAGCTCGGCCACCCGGGCCAATGAGAGGCGCTTCAGTCCGCGATCGGCACCGACGAAGCGCTCGACGAACTCCGACGCTGGATTGGCGAGGATGGCGGCCGGCGTGTCGTACTGCGCCAAGATGCCCCCTTTGCGCAGGATCGCGATGCGGTCGGCCATCTTGATCGCCTCGTCCACGTCGTGGGTGACGAAGATGATGGTCTTGCGCAACCTGGCCTGGAGGCGCAGGAACTCGTTCTGGAGCCGCTCGCGCCGGATCGGGTCCACCGCGCCGAACGGTTCGTCCATGAGCATCACCGGCGGATCCGCGGCAAGTGCGCGGGCCACCCCGACGCGCTGACGCTCGCCGCCCGACAGCTCGTTCGGGTAGCGGTCGCGGTACCCGGCAGGCTCCAGGCCGATGAGCTCCAGCAATTCGTCGCTCCGCTCGCGCATCCGTTTCGGCTTCCAGCGCAGCAGTCGCGGCACGACCTCCACGTTCTGGCCGACGGTCAGGTGGGGAAAGAGCCCCACCTGCTGGATGACATAGCCGATCCGCCGCCGCAGCTCGACCGCCGGCAGGCTGACGACGTCATCGCCGTTGATGGTGATCCGGCCGCTGGTCGGCTCGATGAGGCGGTTGACCATCTTCATGCTGGTCGTCTTGCCACAGCCCGACGGGCCGACCAGGACGCAGATCTCGCCGGCTGGCACCGTGAGGCTCAGATCGTCGACCGCAGGGGCGCTGTCCGGGCCGCCGTACCGCTTGGTGACATGCTCGAAGGCGACGACCGCGCCGGAGGCGTCCTGCATCGGCGCATTCTAGAGGTCAGTCTGTGACGTCCACCGCCCGCCAGTTGCACTGAACGCACCTATCCACCAACTTGCTTGGCGTCGAAGGACAATCCGGGCCGGAAATTGCGGCGCGGTGCAACTTCTGATCGAACTTAGCGCCTGCTTCGTAGATGGGTGCGCTCAGCGCAACCGGCGCACGCACCCGAGCGCCGGGCGGCGCGGTAGTGCGGAGCCACTACGAATCGATGAGCTGCCAGATGAGCGGGCCGGTTTCATAGACCAGCTTGAACTCGGGCGAGCTCGAGAAGTCCACGGGAGCGGTGCAGGGCTGGGGTCGGGCGCCGTCCACGAGGTGGGATGCGTCGTAGTGACGCATGAGCTCCGCGGACAGCGCTGGATCGCCGCCGCAGTAGATGGTGACCACGTCGCTGATGCGCTCGTCGGGCCGGTAGCCCAGGTTGGCGATGTACGGTCCGAAGGTGGTCAGGCGTTTGCGCCCGGCCGCATCGGTCAGTGAGTTGACCCAGCCATCGGTCACGAAGACGGCGTCGGCCGGTGTGTTGAACGAGACCCAGCGCGCGGCGTCGAGGTCTGCCCGCGAGAGCACCTGGAGGTTGGAGCTCGCCGTCCAGCCCGCCACCAGAAGCGGCGAGGGGACGCTCAGCGCGAAGACGGCCACGATCGCCGCCGTCGGCCAGCGATGGATGAGCCAGGCGGCCAGCAGCGCCACGGCGATCCACATCGCCTGGAAATACTTGTTCATGTCGAAGTCGATGACGCTGAGCTGGACCACGTTCGGGACCATGAACAGACCAATGAGCCACGCGGCGAGGAAGGCCCGACGGGGTACGCTGCGCACCAAGAGCGCGGCAAGCGCGAGGCCGAATGGCACGCCCAGGTTGGTGACGTAGAAGAAGAGAACGGCGGCGAGTCCGTCGTCGCGCGGCGCGGAGGGCCAGAGGCTGACCACCTGGACCGCGCCGGAGCCGCCAGCCTGGAGCGCGGGCGCGATGACAAACGGGATCGCCATTACGTACGGCGCCAGCAGCATGAGGGCGTTGCGCGGCGCATCGCGGTCGAGCAGCCGCCCGCAGGCCAGCACCCAGGCCAGCGCCAGCAGCGGAAACACCGGGAAGAAGAAGAAATGGAATGGGGCCAGCAGGGCGCCCATGAGCCCCGCCAGACCGATGAGCCACGGCCGATCGCGCCAGCCGGCCAGCCGTTGGCGCGCGCTCGGCAGGGCAGTCACCAGGAGCAGCACGGAGCCGATGAGGATCGGCAGCCCTGCCGTCGTGGCGCGATGCGCCAGGAGGCCGGTGCCCATGACCGACGGTACGCGGAAGTAAGGCCAGCCGGTGAGCCACTGGTTGTCGTAGCTGTTACGGCTCACGAGATCCAGCGGCGGGCCGACGCCGGCGCTGATGTCGCCGAGGAATCGCAGGTAGCCCATCCCGCCGCCGAAGACGGCCAGGCCGGTCGCGATCAGCGCGATGCGGCGCGCATGTCGGCCGCGCATCATCCGGCGGCCGAGCGAGTACACGATCAGCGCCAGCGCGCCGGCCAGAATCGCTGATTGGATCACCATCGCCGGCACGCTGAAGATGCCTGCCGCCTCCGCCAGGATGGCCGCGTGGAAATCGGCGAACCAGTGGTAGGTCAGTGGGACGCCGGCGAAATAGGGCACCTGGGGTGGGAAGTTGGCGCCGGCGTTGAGCGTCTCGGCAATCGAGAGGTGGACGCCGAGGTCGCTCCAGTTCGAGCCGCCCGACGTCACGCCGTCGGGCGTGACGCGCCAGATCCCCACACCGAGCACGACGGCGACCACGGCTGCGGCCGCTGCGGCGGCGGCGAATGCGGCCCAGCTGTGCCGAAGGTTGGGACGCAACCAGAGCCGTCCGCGCGACGCCGCCAGCACGACCGGCACGGCGAGAACGCCTGCCGCCATATATATCGTCGCGCGCGCGTAGCCGCCGGTCAGGTGGCTGAGCCAGTAGGTGATGTGCGTCGACAGCGCCACCGAGGCGACCACCGCCACTCCGATTCGTGCGGCAGTGTCCAGCCGCGACGGGATCAGCGCGATCAGTGACCAGCCCGGCAGGAACAGGAGGAGCGGCCAGACGAGGAGGACGGCGAGGGCCGGTACGAGCCAGGCCACCGCAAGCGACGCGGCCACGGCGATGGCTGCGGCGGCGCCGCGGCCGATTGGGGTGGCCATGGGCTGCGGATGATACGCGGCAACCGTAGAC
>JACDBS010000005.1 GCA_013694795.1 Chloroflexota bacterium
GCCTCTAGACGATGGGGGCGCCGCGTGGACCCGGGTCGCAATCGTACCAGCGGGCGAGGACGATGGGCGGCGCGCACCCTGGACATTTGGCCGCTGGGTGGGCGTTATGCGACCCAGACCGCCGCGATCCAGGACAAATGCCCGTCAGGAGCGCCAATTGTCCACCTTTTGGGGCTCCCGGCGGCGGTGTGGCGAGTGATCACCGGCGTAACGCCCGTGGGGTGGGCATGTGTCCAGGGAGCCAGCCCACGCAGCTTGTGAGGCGCGCCGCCGGCGGGTCAGCCGAGATAGAAGAGCAGGACCAGGATCAGTAGCCCGGCCAGGGCGACCGCCGCGATGAGGGCCATGAGGCCGCCGCCAACGGCGATGAGCACGGATTGACCGCCCTCACGGCGCCGCGCCGCGCGGCTGCCCCAGGTCCAGCCCTGGCCATACAGAAAGAGACCGATCGCGGTGCCCAGTACCCCGGCGGCGAGCAGGGACAGGATCGATAGTTCGGAGTCCCTGCCGACGAGCGCGAGCGCAATGAGGGCGCCGACGATGATCAGGCCCACGATTCCGATCACGACGTTGCGCATGAGTGGATGCATCGGCGCGCCATTCTAGCCGCCGGTACGTAACTTGCTTCGCCTGCATGGTCCGAGGAGAGGCGTAGATACCCAGCAAGAGGAGGCGCCCGAATGGCGAATCGCCAGAGCGCCGACCAGACCAGCCCTGCCGATGAGGGGAACATGAGCGTCCGTGAGGCGGGCCGCAAGGGTGGCAAGACCACCCGTGCTCGCTATGGAGCAGAGTTCTTCCAGGTGATCGGTGCCAAAGGGGGCAAGGCGGTCAGCGAACGATATTCAAACGAGCATTTCCGCGAGATCGGGCGCAAGGGCGGCCGGCGCGTGGCGGAGCTGATCGCCCGTGCCAAGGGCATGGACAAGCCGTCGTCCGATCAGGAGCGCGAGTAGCGTTTCTCCTTCGACGGGTCGGCGTCATTGTGATAGCCGTTGCGCTCCCAGAGGCCGGGATGGTCCTCCGCGATGAACTCGACGCCGCGTAACCACTTGGCGCGGCAGGTCGCAAGGCTGTGCCGCCTAGACTTCGGCCCATGTCCGCCAAGTCCACTGCATTCGTTGAGTTAGCGGCAACCGCCGCGGCCGTGAGCGCCACGCGCAGCAAGAACGCCAAGCGCGACCTGCTGGCGGCGTACCTGCGCGGTCTGCCAGCCCACGACCTCGCGCCAGCATCCGTCTTCTTCGCCGGTCGCCCTTTGGTCGACCCGACGGCGAAGCTCGGGCTGGGCTGGGTGCAGCAGAACGCCGCCCTGGCCGCCGCAAGCGGGACCGATGACGAGGCGCTCCGCGCGGCCTACCTGCGCCACTCCGACTTCGGCGACGCGGCCGCCGAGCTGCTCGAGGGGGGTACAGGCGGAGGTCTCACCATCGCCGAGGTGGCGTCGGCGTTTGCATCGGTCGCTGGAGCCGGTTCCGCCGCCGAGCGCATCCGCCTGATGACCGATCTCTTTCGGCGCGTATCCGGTGAGGAGGCGCGTTTCGTGGGCCGCGTCGCGTCGCGCGAGACGCGCATTGGCCTGCGCGAGGGGCTGTTGGAGGAGGCGATCGCATCGGCCTTCAAGGCGTCGCTGGACGAGGTCCGAAGGGCGCACATGCTCACCGGCGAGATCGGCGAAACGGCGCTGCTGGCGCGCGACGGTCGCCTGGCAGAGGCGGCGCTCCACGTCGGCCGCCCCATCCGCTTCATGCTCGCCTCACCGGTGGCCGATGCGAACGAGGTCATGCGTCGCGTCGGCCGCGAGGCGTGGATCGAGGACAAGTACGACGGCATTCGCGCCCAGCTCCATGTGGAGCGCGACACCACCGTGCGCCTCTTCAGCCGCGACCTCAACGAGGTAACCCGTTCCTTTCCCGAGATCGCGGAGGCAGCAGGAGCCCTGGGCACCGACGCGCCGCTGGTGATCGACGGCGAGCTGGTGCCATGGCGCGAGGGCATGGTGCTCGACTTCGCCTCACTCCAGACCCGACTGGGCCGGATCCGCCCCTCGAAGGAGCTGCTGGCCCAGGTGCCGGTCGTGCTGGTCGCGTTCGACCTGCTTCACCACGAGGGGCGCGACCTGCTCGAGGTCCCCTTACGCGATCGGCGTGCCGCGCTGGAAGCGCTGGGCCTCCCGGACCGGACCGGCGAGAGGATGCTGCTCTCACACCTGGCCGCGGCGCGGTCCGCCGGCGAGGTCGACCGCCATTTCGACGATGCGCGCCAGCGGCGCAACGAGGGTCTCATGGTCAAGGATCCCGGCTCGGCCTATCAGCCCGGCCGCCGCGGGCTTGGCTGGCTGAAGCTCAAGAAGGCGCTTGCCACGCTCGACTGCGTGGTGGTTGGCGTTGAGTGGGGCCACGGCAAGCGCCACGGAGTGCTCTCCGACTACACCTTCGCCGTGCGCGAGACCGATGCGCCATCCGCGCGCCTGCTCACCATTGGCAAGGCCTACACCGGGCTGACCGATGCGGAGATCGCCGTGATGACGGAGCGCTTCAAGGGGATCACGTTGAAGGATCTGGGGCGGTACCGGACGGTCGTACCCGAGGTTGTGGTCGAGATCGCTTTCGACCGCATCACGCGATCGGCGCGGCATCGCTCCGGATTTGCCATGCGCTTTCCGCGCATCGTGCGCATACGCGTTGACAAGTCCCCGACGGAAGTGGACACGCTGGCGGCTGTTGGGGCCCTGTTCGGGAAGCAGGCGTCCGGACGCATCCTGCTGGCCACCGGCGCTGGCGGGGAGACGGAGCGGATCGCGGCCAGCGGCCAGGCCGACATATCGGTCTGATCGCACCGGAACCGTTGTTGAGGCGTGATTGCGCCGATACGTCGGTTCGGGCGCGAGGTAGCATCCCGACCATGCGCGAGCAACTGCCCGACCATGTTGCGAAGAACCGCGCCTACTGGGATGAGATCAACGCACCCAAGTACGCGCCGCATGGGCGCCGCGCCTGGGCCACGAACGAGGTCACATGGGGCATCTTCGGCGTCGCCGAGGCCGAGCTCCACGTCCTCCCGGACGAGCTGGAGGGGAAGGACATCGTGGAACTCGGATGCGGGACGGCGTACGTGGGCGCATGGCTGGCTCGACGCGGCGCCAACGTCACCGGCATCGACAACTCTGCGGAACAGCTGAAGACGGCGAGGGTGCTCCAGGACGAGCACGACCTGCACTTTCCGCTCATCCATGCCAATGCCGAGGAGACAGGCCTTCCCGGCGCCAGTTTCGACCTCGCGATCAGCGAGTACGGCGCCTCCATCTGGGCAGATCCATACCGATGGATCCCCGAAGCGGCGCGCCTCCTCCGTCGGGGCGGCGAGCTGAGCTTCCTCGTCAACGGCACGCTGTGGGTTCTCACCGTGCCCGACACCGACGGCGAGGGCCCCGCCGCGGAACGGCTGCTGCGGCCATACTTCGGGATGCATCGGTTCGAGTGGCCGGACGATCCCGGCGTCGAGTTCCACCTCGGCTACGGGGACTGGATTCGAGTCCTGCGCGCGAACGGTTTCGAGGTGACCGACCTCATCGAGATCCAGGCGCCGGATCGTGCCCGTCCCCCCGGCGACGGGTTGGTCGATCCGGACTGGGCACGGAGGTACCCTGCCGAGCAGATATGGAAGGCACGCAAGCAATGAGCTCATTCGGCGTCGATGGCTTTGGCACGGTGCGGACGGTGACCGTCGATGTCTACACCTCGGCTCACCGCATCTCGGGGACCATCCAGACGCGATTCAACCGGGTGACCGAGATCCTCAACCAGCTCACCGGCTCGCACCTGGCCGTGGAGCAGGCCGCCATCAGCGACCACGCGGATCCGTCGGGCACGATCTCGGCGCCTTCCGCGCTGGTGACGGTCGACGAGATCCTGGTCATGATCGTCGCCGGGCTTGACAGCCAATCGAGCCAGGAGATGCGCGTCCCCAAGCGCCCGGCGCGGGCGCAGCTCGCCCTGCCCCCGCTGCGCGTCACGGGCACCATCCACGTCGCCATGGGCAGCCGTCCGATCGACGGCCTGCTCAATGTCCCGGACCGCTTCATGGCAATGACCGATGCCACCCTGTCCTCGGGGGCATACCCCGAGCTCGAGCGAAGCGCATCGGTCCTGGCCCTGCGTCGCGACCGCGCGCATGTGCTGCTGGTGGCCGATGACGAGCATCCCGACCAACTCCTGACCGAGGTCCGCGCGGACGCCGAAACCTTGGAAGGCTAGGGGGCTCGGTCGGCGAGGGCGGGTCCGGGGAGCGGCTGCGCCGCGTCTGCCGCGTCCAGAACGGCATCCAGGATGCGCGATGCGGTGGCCGGGTCGAGCCGTCGGACCCGACCGATGGTATTCGCCCACCACGGGGCGTTGTCCGTGGTCACGACCTCGTCCGCCGGCTCCTCCAGGACGATGCGGGAATGACCGTGGGGAAAGACGATCACCGGCAGCATGGGAACGTCACCGATGCCCGCCTGTCGTGCCCAGCGGACCACCCCATCCGCCAGAGCGGTCGCGTCATGGCTTGGATTCGTGCGGCATTGGACCCATCCGTGGCGGCCGTGGGCATCGAACTCCCAGACCTTGCCGCGCACCCGGTAGCGCCCCTCCCAGTCCCGCACGGTCAGGACGCGCGCACCCCCTGGGCCAACGAGGATGCCGTCCAGGCGCACGCTGCCGCGGACCGGCAGGCGTGGAGCGACCACGAGCGTGTAGCTGTCGTCGAAGGTCGCCGACAGCAGCTCCGTGAGGGCGTCG
>JACDBS010000015.1 GCA_013694795.1 Chloroflexota bacterium
CCGATCGTGACGGAGTCCACCACGGGTGTGGCGATTTCGAGGGTGATGGGCCAGTTGGCAACCGATCCGCCGAGCAGGATGGCGAGGACGCCATCGGGCGTGTCGAGCAAGGTGACCTGGAGGTACCGCCCGGACGCGATGGAGATGCGCCCGTCCGTGAGAGTCAGCACCTCTCGCGACATGGGTGGCTGGAGGTCGACCGGGTCGGTCGTCTCGACCTCGATGCGAATGCCGTCGAGCCCATCGACGGTCACCGCCTCAGGCTCGCTCACGAAAAGGGCCGGGTTCGCGGCAAGGCCTTCCGCGGCCTCGAGCGCGGTGGCCGACCCCAGCGGCCGTGCGAACCCGACGGCAATGGCGTGCTGCGAGCCGACACCCTGCTGGACCTCGATAAAGCCGGCGCTGACCTGCTCGGCCGTCCAGCCTTCGCCGAGCTGGAAGGTGATTCGCGGCTCGAACCCAGCGGCCGTGTAGCGGCCCGGCTCCAGATCGTCGCCGGCGGCGCCCAACTCGCGTACCTCGGTGGCCGACGGACTCGCCGAGGGCGACTCGGCATCTGAGGACGGAGTCACCGGGGACGTGCAGCCGACAACTACCAGCGCCAGGGCCAAGCCGATCCCTCGTCGCACAGTCTCTCCCTTATCCGATGGATGTTCAGAATGGACCGATGCAGATCGCGGCCGTCATTCTGGCAGCCGGCGCAGCCACGCGGTTCGGCTCGCCGAAGCAGCTTGCCCGGATCGGCCATCGCACCGTGCTCGAGATGGTCGCCGACGTCGCGTTATTGGCCGGGCTTCAGCCGGTCATCGCCGTGGTGCCGCCCGGCATTGCTGTGCCAGCCACAGTCGTCCCGGAGATCAACGACGCGCCATCCGATGGTCTCAGTCGCTCGCTGCGGATCGGGCTGGCGGCCGTGCCGGTGGAGGTGGACGCCGCAGTCATCCTTCTCGGCGACCAGCCGACAATGGCACCCGCGACCATCCGCCTGATCCTCGGTGCGGCCGGCGACGACCGGCCGGTGGTGGCTGCGTCGGCGACGGGTCGGATCGGGCCGCCAATTCTCCTGCGTCGCGAAGCATTCGCGCTGGCCGACGAAGTGACCGGCGACGAAGGGCTGCACTCCATCCTGTCGCGCCACCCGGACCTGGTGACGGTCGTCGAGGTGGGGGAGCATGTCCCAGACGTCGACACGCGCGAGGACCTTGCGTCCCTGGGCGAAGGGTAGAATCGCTCATGACCATCGAGCGCATCACGACCGCCGAGGTCGCCCCTGACGAGCTCGCCCTCGAGTCGACCGTCCGCCCTCGTCGCCTCGACGAGTTAGCCGGCCAGGACCGCGTGAAAGAGAACCTGGCGATCCTGATCGACGCGGCGCAGCATCGGTCCGAGCCGGTCGACCACATCCTTCTGTACGGCCCCCCAGGGCTGGGCAAGACGACGCTCGCGAACATCGTGGCGGCCGAGATGGGAGCGCAGATTCGGACAACGTCGGGCCCGGCCATCGAGCGGGCAGGTGACCTTGCCGCCGTCCTCACCAGCCTTGGCAAGGGCGACGTGTTGTTCATCGACGAGATCCATCGCCTCAGCCATGTCGTGGAGGAGATCCTCTACCCGGCCATGGAGGACTACGCGCTCGACGTGGTGCTGGGCAAGGGGCCGGGCGCGCGGACCGTGAGGCTCCAGATCGAGCATGTCACGGTGATCGGCGCGACCACGCGCGTGGGCTCCATCACTGGTCCGCTGCGGGATCGGTTCGGCGTGACCTACCGGCTCGACTACTACACCCACGCCGACCTCGAGCGAATCCTGGGGCGCTCGGCCGAGATCCTCGGCATCGCCCTGACCGATGACGCCGCCGCACTCGTCGCACGCCGATCGCGTGGCACGCCGCGCATCGCGAACCGGCTGCTCAAGCGCGTGCGCGACTACGCCCAGGTCCGGGGTGGAGGGGACGGGGGAGTGACTCAGGCGCTCGCCGCCGATGCGCTGGGGCTGCTGGAGATCGATGATCGCGGCCTGGATGCCATGGATCGCCAGCTGCTGCGCGCCATGGCCGAGCACCACTCCGGTGGGCCGGTCGGCCTGGCCACCATGGCGGCCACCGTTTCGGAGCCGGTCGAGACCATCGAGGACGTCGTCGAGCCGTACCTGATGCAGATTGGCCTGCTGGCTCGCACATCCCGTGGCCGCCAGCTCACGCCGGGCGGCTGGGAGCACCTCGGCCTCAAGCCCGCGTCGAGCGCATCGGCTCAGCCAGGACTCTTCGACGGGTGACGGAGCGCGGCGTTCGACCAGCCGTCCTCGTCACCGTGCACTATGAGTCCCAAATTCTCCTCGCTCGTGCTGTCGTCCTGGCCCGCGGAATGGCCGATTCATGCCGTCTTCGATGACTACCGTCGCGCACCCTGACAACTCGATCGCCATCGTGATCGTGTGAATGAGCGATCGGGCCCGGCCTGTCAGGTACCAATCACCGTCGGCTTAGGCAGGCTAGGGGCATCGAGCTGACCCGTCGAGGCGTTTGTGCACGCTCGAAACGTCACCCGTGCGTGACCGATCCAGCCGCGCACCGTGCCTAAGCCGATCCTGGTTGGGAGGTGGCAACCGCAGCTTGCCGTCTGTGCCACCGCCGATCCCGGTTGGTAGCGCCGGGCTGGGCCCGGCGTCTCGCTCCAGGTCCGCTGACCCGTAGGGCGGGTCTACCGACCATCGGGAGCTCGAAGAGGACGACCTCCGTAGCGTTGTGACCCGTGCCGCGGGCAGAGTGCGACAGAACCCGCGCATCTTTGCCGGTAGACCCGTACCACGGGTTGGCGACGGATCCTGCCACGACTTCGACAACGCGTGCCGGTTTTTGCATCGCCGAACCCCCGCGCCGGAGTAGGCTGCGCGTCGGCACCGCCCGACAATGGTGTCGGACTCGCGGTTGCACACACGAGCGGAGGGTGACCCGAGTGGAGGCAGAGGTAGTAGACGGACCGGGGCGGGAGGCGGCCGCCCCGCCGGCGTCATCAGGCCTGGACGGCTTCTTCAAGCTGACGGAGCGGGGGACAACGGTCGGGACCGAGGTGAAGGCCGGCATCACCACCTTCATGGTGATGGCGTACATCATCTTCCTGAACCCCGCGATCCTGTCGAACATGTTCGCGCAGGATTCGCCGGAGTGGACCGCGTTTATCCCGGCCGCGGCCGCGGCAACGGCGCTGCTCGCGGGCGTGCTCACCATCGCCATGGGGCTTTTCTCGAACTACCCGATTGCCATTGCGGCGGGGCTAGGGATCAACGCCATCGTGGCCTTCAGCCTGGTGCTTGGCGCCGGCCTGAGCCCGGCGGGCGCCATGGGCGTCATCGTGCTCGAAGGCCTGGTCGTCTTCGTGCTCGTGCTCGTCGGCCTGCGCGAGGCGATCATGAACGCCGTGCCGCTCGCACTGAAACGCGCGATCGGCGTGGGCATCGGCCTGTTCATCCTGTTCATTGGCTTCTTTGATGGTGAACTCATCACCGCCGGCGCCGGGACGCCGGTGCAATTCGTCTTTCCGAATGACCCCGACGCATGGCTGACGGTGCTGGGCCTTGGCGTCACGATCGTCCTGTTCGTCATGCGGGTGCCTGCCGCTTTGCTGTTGAGCATCCTGATCATGTCGGTGCTGGCGTTCATCGTCGGACGGACGAGCCTCCCGGCGGAGCTGAACTTCGTGCCAGACTTCTCGACGCTCGGCCAGTTTGACGTGACCAACGTCTGGACCCTGGGCGCCCTGGCGGCGGCGCTCACGATCTTCACGATCATGCTCACCGACTTCTTCGACACCATGGGCACGGCCACGGCCATTACGGAGCAGGCGGGCCTCACGACACCCGACGGCAAGGTTCCTGGCATCGGACGCGTCCTCCTCGTCGATTCCATAGGGGCGGCCGCCGGCGGAGCCGCCGGGATCAGCTCGAACACCAGCTACATCGAGAGCGCCGCCGGCGTTGCCGAAGGCGGTCGCACCGGCCTGACCTCCGTCGTGACCGGCCTCCTCTTCCTGGTTGCCGTGCTGGTGACGCCGTTGGCGACGTTGGTGCCGTTTACGGCCACCGCCCCGGTCCTGATCATCGTCGGGTACCTGATGGCGACGCTCATCAAGGACATCGACTTCGTCGATGTCGAGGAAGGATTCCCGGCGCTGCTGGGCATCATCCTGATGCCGATCACCTTCAGCATCACGGTCGGCATCGGGGCCGCCTTCGTGAGCTGGGTGCTGATCAAGGTCGTGCGCGGCAAGTTCGCGGAGATCCACCCGCTGATGTGGGTGGTGGCCATCGCCTTCGTCATCTACTTTGCCCAGGGCTGGCTCAACACGCTGCTGTAGATCCCTGAACCGATGCGCCCGGCCGGTCCCTCCGGCCGGGCGTTACGCTTTCATCAGTGACTCCCCCGCGTCTGCGTGTCGACGACTTCGACTATGACCTGCCTGCCGATGCGGTCGCCCAGACCCCGGCTGAACCGCGGGATTCGTCGCGGCTCCTGGTGCTGGACCGATCCCGTGGTCGCGTGGAGCACGCGCGGTTCCACCAAATCGGGGAGCGGCTGCGGGCCGGCGATCTGCTGGTCGTCAACGACTCGCGCGTGATCCCGGCGCGCCTCCCGGGCGTGCGCTCTAACGGCCGCGCGGCCGAGATCCTCGTCCTCCGACCGCTTTCGGAGGATGCACAACGGTGGGAGGCGCTGGTCCGGCCCTCACGTCGCCTCGCCGTCGGCGCTGTCATCACGCTGCGCAGCGGCGACCAGGTCGAGGTGGGGGAGCGACTCGATCACGGCACCCGGGCGGTTCGTTTCGATGGGGACACGCACGCCATCATGACTGCCGCCGGCGAGATGCCGCTGCCGCCGTACATCCGAGACCGCTCTGCGCCGCCGGAGCGCTACCAGACTGTGTATGCGCGACCGCCCGGATCGGCCGCGGCGCCGACGGCGGGCCTCCACTTCACGCCGGAGCTGCTGACTTCGCTGGAGGCGCGCGGCATTCGACGAGCGGCGGTGACGCTTCACGTTGGGCTGGACACCTTCCGGCCGCTCGAAGGCGAGTTCATCGATGAGCATCACATCCATCGCGAGTGGTATGAGGTTCCGGCATCGACGCGCCGGGCGATCGCCGCCGCGGATCGGGTCGTGGCCGTGGGGACCACGACGGTGCGCGTGCTCGAAACGGCCGGGCGCTCGGGTACGGCTTCCGGATGGACCGATCTATACATCACCCCGCCCCATCGGTTCGCCGTGGTCGATGCGCTCGTCACCAACTTCCACCTGCCGCGGAGCTCACTTCTGCTGCTCGTGACCGCCTTCGTCGGGGCGGGGATGGGGGAGACCGGCCCATTCGCGGCGCGCGACGCGTTGCTGTCTGCCTACCGCGCGGCGCTGGACGAGGGCTATCGATTCTTCAGCTTCGGCGACGCCATGCTGATCCTCTGAGCGTGCCTATTGCTCTGGGACGAAGTGGGGCCTGTGACCGCCATCCGACCCCGCATTCGGCCAGCCGCCGTGAACTTCGTGCGCGCATCCACACAGCCCGGTCCTCGTCTACCGGCTATCAGCGGGTAGTCCGCGGCGTGGCGCGGCCTCATCTCTCGCGAGATGACCGGTATCCGAGACTTCAAGGCGACGGAAACCACCGGCGGAGCGTCATCTCTCGCGAGGTGAGCGTTGATCGGAGCGCGACGCCTCATCGGTAGGTATCTACCGCGACGTGAGAAATGGCTGTCAGCAGCCCGTCCGGCTGCGTCGGAGCGCCCAGATACGCCTCACTTGGAGAGAATTGACCCCGGGGATGGTGTGCGGCGCAGGCGCTGGCAGGACTGAGCCCGCGAATTAACCCTGGTCGTCAGAGCGGCTCGGAACCGCGGCCCGCTCCTCGTCTGAAAGCTCGATCACCTCTTCGCCCTCGCCCACGTGGACGGCGGTGGGCTTGGACTCGGCTTCCGACGGCTCCTGCGGCCTGACTCCGTCGGAGTCTTCATCGTCGTCTTCGGGTGAGTCGGCGGTGGGCGGAATCGGGCGCGGGCCACCGGGGATCGCGCCCGGGACGTCCGACGAGACGCGGCCGGCGGGAACACCGAACGGCTCCGCCATCACGGCGCACACGCGGGCGAGGTCGCACAGCGCCTGGCCCAGGTCGGGCGATTCGGTGGCCGCCTCGAAGTGCGGGTGGTGCAGGCGGAACGACCAGCGCGTGCGGTGCTCGCGAGCCCAGAGGCGGAACGTATCGGCCCGGAGCTCAACGCCACGCAGGACCTGCCACGGGTACATGAGCATGGCGAGCCGATATCGCGCCGATGATCCGAACGGCGCGTACCGGTGATCGAGGAGGCCAACCTCGGTGGCCACCATCACACGGCGCTCATCGCCCTCCGTGCCGGCCTCCAGGGCGTACACGGCCAGGTCCTCGACGCCAAGGCTCGCAAGCTCCATCGCGATCCATTCCTTCACCTCGTCGTTCAGGAACGGCATTCGCGGCCATTCGGTCAATCGCACCCTGCGGGCACCTCTCCGTAGTGCACGTAGCCTATCCTCTCCGGCGGTGTCAACGTCCGCCCCGATTGCCTGCTCCTTCGAATCGACCTCGGTCGGGCGCGCCCGTCTGGGTCGAATCATGACGCCTCATGGACCCGTTGGCACGCCACAGTTCATGCCGGTCGGCACCCAGGCCACGGTCAAGGCCCTGACGCCTGGCGACCTCCACGCCGCCGGCGCCCAAATGATCCTCGGAAATACGTATCACCTCAACCTGCGGCCGACGGCAGAGCGCATCGCCAGGCTGGGAGGGCTGCATCGGTTCATGGCCTGGGATGGACCGATCCTGACCGATTCGGGCGGCTTCCAGGTCTTCAGCATGGCCGACCTGCGGGACGTGGACGACGACGGCGTGACCTTCACCTCGCACCTGGACGGCTCGACCCATCGCCTGACACCCGAACGCGCCATGGAGATCCAGGCGTTGCTCGGGTCCGACATTGCCATGGCCTTCGACCAGTTGGTGGACCCGGGCCTGCCGCTCGCGCAGGTGGCCGACGCGATGCAGCGCACGCACCGATGGGCTGCCCGCTCCCTGGCCGCCCGTGGGCGGCCGGACCAGGCCGTCTTCGGCATCGTCCAGGGCGGGGTGGATGCGGAGCTTCGTCGCGCGTCCGTGGCCGCCATCGGTGCGCTCGCGTTCGACGGGATCGCGGTGGGAGGTCTCTCGGTGGGGGAGTCCAAGGTCCAGATGGCCGCCACGCTGGACGTCGTGGCGGAGGCGCTTGCCGACGATCCGCGGCCTCGCTACCTGATGGGCGTCGGCTCGCCGGCCGACTTCTTCACGGCGGTCGAGCGAGGGATCGACCTGTTCGACTGCGTTCTGCCCACCCGCGTGGCACGCACCGGCCAGGTCTGGACCGATGCGGGTCGTCTCAATCTCCGCAACGCCGCCTTGATGGACGATCCGGCGCCGATCGACGCCGACTGCGCCTGCGAGGCCTGCCGCAACCATTCGCGCGCCTACGTGGCCCACCTGTTCCGGGCGCGGGAGCTGCTTGCCTACCGATTGGCATCGGTCCACAACGTCACGTGGACGCTGGAGCTCATGCGCCGCCTGCGGGTGTCGCTGGCCGACGGCTCGTTCACGGAGCTGCGTGGTCGCATCGGGGAGGGCTTCGGTCGCGCACCGTGAGCGGCTGTCGCATGTATCGCCGTTCCGCGTCGCGGCTCCCCGCTGGCGCGCCATGGCGCCGATACCTCGGCCCCCGATGCGCACGAAGGCGCACCGATGCGCCGCTCACGCGCAACCTGGGCCGATAGATCGGCACACCGTGTCATAGCAGCGTGCCCGCGACGCGGAACGGCGACGTATCGGCGCGGCTGCCCGGAACAGCCGTATGACAGTGTATGACGCCAGTGTAGAATGAATCGCGACGGGGAAGCTGTCACGACGCGAAGCGTAGAATCGACCGTATCGGGGCGCCAG
>JACDBS010000036.1 GCA_013694795.1 Chloroflexota bacterium
ATCCGAACCCGGTGGCTGCCATTTGCGGCTACGTGTGTTCGGCCCCCTGCGAGAAGGCCTGCCGCCGCGCCGATATCGACAAGCCGCTCGCCATCCGCGCCATGAAGCGCTTCCTGGTCGACTGGCACTACGGCAACAACATGCCGGACAACGTGGTGGTCGCCGCGCCGACCGGGCGCAGCGTCGCCGTCATCGGGGCCGGACCGGCCGGCCTGGCGGCCGCCAAGGAGCTCGGCGGCTGGGGCCACGAGGTCCACGTCTACGAAGCCCTGCGCAGCGGCGGCGGTACGACCCTGATCGGTGTCCCAGCCTTCAGGTTGCCGAGAGATGTCATCGAGCTCGACGTGAACTGGGTCGCCAAGCACGGTGTCGAGTTCCACTACAACGTCGAGATCGGCCGCGACATCACGCTCGAGCAACTGCGAGAGAAGCACGACGCCGTCGTGGTCGCCACCGGGTGCATGTACCCCGTTGCCATGAACACGCCGGGCGAGGAGCTCGACGGCGTGATCTATGGCGTCGACTTTCTGAAGCGCGCGAACCTCGGCCAGTCGCAATGGGTCGGCCAGAACATCGTGATCATCGGCGGCGGCTACACCGCCATGGACTCCTCGCGCACCGCCCTGCGGCTTGGCGCCAAGACGAGCACCATCGTCTACCGCCGCGGGCCGGACGAGATGGTGGTGGACGAGGAGGAGCAGCACGAGACCCGCTTCGAGGGCGTGCTGTTCGAGTTCTTCGCCTCGCCGGTGGAGGTGCTGGCAGGGCCTGACGGCAGGGTCAGCGGCATGCGGTTCGAGCGCACGCGGCTTGGTCCGCCGGACGCCAGCGGCCGCCGCAGCGCGGAGCCGATCCCGGGCAGCGAGTTCGACATCCCGTGCGACATGGTCATCCCCTGCACCAGCCAGGCATCGGACAACAACGTGCTCGGCGAGTTCGGCGCCAAGCTCAATCGGCACGTCGGCGTGACCGATACGCGGGCCGTCGTCGAGGGCGGGTCCCTCTCTTCCTGGCGCACCGAGCCGCTCAACGGCACGACCCCGAAGGACGCTCAGGGCAACTCGCTCAACGACCTGAAGTTCGACTTCAACCGCGGCAACGTGGTCATCAATGCCGATACCTTCGGCACGAGCCTCGACGGCATCTTCGCGGTCGGCGACTTCGTCACCGGCCCCGCAACCATCATCGAGGCCGCCGGTCTTGGCCGGAGGGCCGCCCGTTCGGTCGACCGCTGGCTGGCCGGCGCGCGCGGCACCGAGCTGGAGGAGCTGCCGGTCATCAACCGCGCGGTCATCACGCAGAGCCTGGAGCACGACATGCCGCGCTTCTACGAGGCGACGCAGCGGCAGGAGATCCCCATGTCGCCGCCGGAGCTGCGCCGCGACTTCACATCGCTGGTGGAGGTGGGGTACGACACGCGCGGGGCGATCGCCGAGGGGACACGCTGCCTCCAGTGCAACCACAACATCAACATCGACGGGCCGCGCTGTATCCTGTGCGGGCTCTGCGCCGACGTCTGCCCCGAGGGCGTGATCTACATGGTCGACAAGGCGCAGGTCGGCGGCGACGACCCGGAGCAGGGCTTCTTCCAGTCGTGGCCGCGCGGGATCGCCATGATCATTGACGAAGAGCGGTGCATCCGGTGCAACCTGTGCGTCGAGCGCTGCCCCACGAACTGCATCACCATGGACCGCCTGGAGCTCGAGCGGTTCACGCCTGACGGGAAGGTTCTGTTGGAGAGCTACAAGGACAACGTGCTTGGACAGGTCGGCCAGCAGGCCGGCGCCACGGTGGACCGATGAGCAACGGCGGCGAAGGCAACCCCATCATCCGGGCCATCAAGGAATCGGTCGCCTGGCGCAGCCTCTTCCGGCAGCCGTACCCCACCACCAGTCGCACGCGCGCGTTGGCGGTCATGAACAACGTGTTCCTCCACCTGCACCCGGTCCGTGTGAAGCGCCACGCGGTGCGCTACACGTACACCTTCTGCCTGGGCGGCATCAGCTTCTTCCTGTTCCTGAACCTGACCGTCACCGGCCTGTTCCTGATGTTCTTCTACGTTCCGTCGGTCAGCCAGGCCTACCAGGACATCCAGGCCATCGAGGCATCGGTCGCGTTCGGCGGGTTCGTGCGCAATATGCACCGATGGGCCGCGCACCTGATGGTGCTGACCGTCTTCCTCCACATGATCCGCGTCTTCTATCACGGGGCCTACAAGCCGCCGCGCGAGTTCAACTGGGTCATCGGCGTCCTGCTCCTGTTCCTCACGCTGGCCCTGAGCTTCAGCGGATACCTGTTGCCGTGGGACCAGATCGCGTTCTGGGCCATCACGGTGGGCACGCAGCTGGCCACCTACTTTCCGATCGTGGCCGATGAGGCGAGCTTCTTCATCCTGGGTGGCATCCAGATTGGCCAGGGCACGCTGCTGCGCTTCTACGTTGCGCACGTGATCTTCTTCCCACTCATCACCGCCATCCTCATGGTCGTCCACTTCTGGCGCATCCGGAAGGATGGCGGCATCAGTGGGCCGGTGTAGGCTTCAGATGGACCGATGACGATCGAGAAGCGACCCAACGCCACCGCCGACAAGAACGCGCCGACCCAGGCACCTGAGCGCGCGCCGGTCGTGAGCCCGGGCAGCGGGCCGAAGCTGCCGGGTCCTCCTGGAGTCGCTGGCACGGAGCGCTTCCGGCTGCTGGCGTACGTCAAGCAGGAGTCGATGGTCCGCGTCGACAAGCGACCGGACGAGACCGTGCTGACCTGGCCGCACCTCCTGCGCGCCGAGTTTGTCATGGCCATGCTCATCACCGCCCTGCTGGTGGTGACCAGCGTCTTCATCCAGGCGCCCCTGGAGGAGATGGCGAATGCGTCCGTCACCCCGCACGTCGCGAAGGCGCCGTGGTACTTCCTGGGGCTCCAGGAGCTGTTGAGTTACTTCAACGTGACGGTCGCCGGCGTGCTCGTCGTCCCCGTCTACCTCGGCGGTCTGGCGCTCGTTCCCTACATCGATCGGACGCCGTACAAGGCCATCCGCGACCGCAAGCTGATCTGGGTCTTCTTCATGTGCCTGATGATCGGCGGCCTCATCATCACCTTCATCGGCTCCTTCTTCCGCGGGCCGGGATGGAACTGGGTCTGGCCGTGGGACGGACTCTTCTTCAACCTATGACGCAGCATCCTTCGTACGGCGAGGTGCATGGACCTCCCACAGGCGAGATCACCCGACGCGGTTTCATGCGCCGCATGCTCGGCGTGGGCGTCGGGATCCTGTCGCTCGAGTTCCTGGGCGGGACGTTTGCGTTCCTGTGGCCGAATCTCACGGAAGGCCTCGGCGCGCAGATCTCGATCGGCAGCGCCGCCGACATCAATGCCCTCGCGCCGGAGTGGGCCTCCGGCTTGCCGTTCGTCTACAACCAGGCGAACCTTTTCTTCGTCAACGTTCCCGCCGCGAAGGCACGGGTCGATGGCCAGGGGACGGTCTCATCACCGATTCAGGACCCCGGCACCAACGTGGACCCGGAACTTCCGTTGGAGGAGCGATCGGTCCTGGCCCTGTGGCGCAAGTGCCCGCACCTGGGATGCCAGGTGCCCCAGCTGTGCGGCGAGAGCCAGTGGTTCGAATGCCTCTGCCATGGCTCCAAATACACCGTCCTCGGCGAGAAGCGCGACGGGCCGGCCCCGCGTGGCATGGACCGCTTCGAGGTCGTGGTGGAGGATGGCGTCTACGTGGCCGACACGCGACAGGTGGTTGCAGGCCCGCCGCCCGGCACCGTCACCTTCGACGAGCGCGGTCCGACCGACATGCCGCACTGCTCGGGCTAGCCGATGCGCCTCAAGACGCTGGGGGTGATCCTCGTCACCGCCATGGCTGCGTTCACGATGCTCTACTGGGTCACCGACGACGCGCGACGCGATTCGATCGGCGCGGCGCAGGACGAGGAGCTGCTGCACTTTGGCGAGATCATCTTCAGCGATGACCCATCCGAGCCTGCCGCGGCGGGATGCGCGCAGTGCCACGGCGCGGACGGCACCGGTGGCGACGCCGAATCGACCGTCATCGGCCCGAACCTGCACTCGCGCAGCATTGCCGACAAGCTGCGCGTCAACCCCAACTACGTTCGCCTGGCGGTGAGCTACGGCGGCATCGTGGTGTCCGGCAACGTCAACTCACCGATGCCGGCGTGGAGCAACGAGGTCGGCGGTCCGCTGAACGAGCAGCAGATCGAGGCGGTCGTGACGCTCGTCGAGGGCTGGGCGGCCGAGGCGGCCGAGGAGCCATTGGAAGAGGTCCCCGACACCGTGGAGGCCGGAGCCGATGTCTACGCGTCAGCGGGCTGCGTCACCTGCCACGGCCCCGAGCTGGAGGGCGGCATCGGTCCGAACCTTCAGACCATCGGCTCGGAGCTGGTCACGGACCTGGAGATCGAGCCGTCGGGCCTGGACCAGATGGTCGCCGACTACGAGGCGGACGCGGGCAACTTCCTCGAGCTGTGGATCCGCGACTCGGCCGGCAACTACAACGATGGCGAATCGACCGACATGCCGGCACATCCGGAGAGTCAGTTGAGCGAGAGTGCCCTCACGGCGCTGATCACCTTCCTCCTGGACCAGACCGCCGAGTGATCGCCTCATGAGCACCACCTCGTACCCCGTCTACCGCCCGCGCGGCGGCATGAGCCGCCTGCTGGGCTGGTCGGACGACTTCATGAGCTGGTTCCTGTACGGCCACGAGACATGGCTGGTCGCCGTGTTGAAGGGCGTCCCGCTCTTCCTGTTCGTGTACTTCATGGTCTTCTACATCCCGAACTACGTGTACTACCTGATCACCGTCGAGCTCCCGTTCCTGCGCTTCAGCGCGGACTTCGGCTTCCTCGTCGCGAACGGCGTGGGAGGGGGCATCTTCACGACCATCATCGCGATGGCGGTCGCGGTGCAGGCCGCGCGGGGGCGGCGCGGCTTCGGATGGTCCGCCATTCGAATTTTCATTCTGCTCAACTACCTGCTCACCGTGCTGTTGATCATCCCGATCATGGCCTTCAATCTGGCCGGCGGGTCGCTTTGGCCGCCGCGCTTCCCGCTTCTTGCGATCGCGTTCGGGATGATGGTCGCCGGCCTTGGGGCGGCGGCCTGCGTCTACCTCTATTTCGAGTTCCGGCGCGTCACCCGCCGCGACGCAAGTGAGGCCGCGCGGCTCAGCAGCGAGCTCGCCCGGCGCTGAGCCGCCCGCTGGTCGCTCATCTCGCCTGGTCGGCGCTCACCGTGGCCGCCGCGGCGATCCTCGTCGGGCTGGAGCTGGCCGCTCCCTGTCCGGCGGGCGGACCCATCGCCTTCGGCGACTGCGGGGAGATCCGCCCCTTCGCCGTCGGGGTCGTCGTCGTGGCCGCCTTCCTCTATGTCGTGGGGCTCTCCGCGGTGCGCTGGTGGACGAGCGACCTCCGAGCCCGTCACGTGGCCGACGCGCGGGCCGCGCGCGATTGGTACCTGCTGGCCGCCACGCTCGGGCTGCTCATTGCCCCCCTCCTGGCCTTCACGCTCGTCTCGGGCCTTCGGTAGGATGGCTGGCATGAGCATGGCCACCGATAGCGACCTGCGTGGCAGCCTGGAGGGCATCGCCACCATCACGGACTCCGGCCTCGAGGTCCACGACCCCGCGGCGCTGCGAGGCGAGCTCATGGACGAGCTCGCGTTCGAGGCGGTCTTCAACACCGATGTCGCGGTGCGCGATGCCGCGCGCTGGGTCATCTGGAGCGCCTCGCAGGCGCTCGGCTGCGGCTCAGCCTCCATTCATGAGCTGTATCGAGCGCGGGGCCGGGGCGAAGTGGACCCCACCGCCTTCACCGTCCCGGCCATCAACGTCCGAGCCTCGAGCTATCTGACCGCGCGACAGGCTTTCACCGCCGCGCTGGAGCGCGACGCCGCGACGGTGATCTTCGAGATCGCTAAGAGCGAGATGGCCTACACCGAGCAGCGACCGGCCGAATACGCCGCCGTCATCCTGGCCGCCGCCATCCGCTCCGGCTGGGGCACGCCGGTCTTCCTCCAGGGTGACCACTTCCAGTTCAACGCGACCAAGTGGGCCAATGATCCGGCGACCGAGCTGGAGGGCCTGCGCGACCTGACCCGCGAGGCGGTGGCCGCGGGCTTTCTGAACATCGACATCGACAGCTCGACCCTGGTGGACCTTTCGCAGCCCACGGTCGCCACCCAGCAGCGCGTCAACGCGGAGAACACGGCCGAGCTGAATCGGCTCATTTGGGAGATCCAACCTGATGGCGTGACGATCAGCATCGGCGGCGAGATCGGCGAGGTGGGGAAGTCGAACTCGACCGAAGAGGAGCTCCGGGCCTATCTCGATGGCTATCTTGCGCTGTGCGTGGGTGTCGAGCCCGTGAGCAAGGTGAGCGTGCAGACCGGCACGAGCCACGGCGGCGTGGTCCTTCCGGACGGCAGCGTGGCTGCCGTGAGCATCGACTTCGACACTCTGCGCCGCCTGTCGACGGTGGCACGCGACGAGTACGGCATGGCCGGCTGCGTCCAGCACGGCGCCTCCACCCTGCCCGACGAGGCCTTCCACCACTTTCCCGCTAACGGAGCCGCCGAGATCCACCTGGCCACCGGCTTCCAGAACATCCTGTACGACGGAGGCGGACTGCCCGATGCGCTCCGCGCAGAGATGATGGACTGGTGCGTCACCAACTGTGCGGAGGAGCGCAAGGACGGCGAGACCGACGAGCAGTTCCTGTACAAGACGCGCAAGAAGGCGATCGGCCCGTTCAAGCGCCGGCTGTGGACCCTCCCGCCGGAGGCTGCCGATCAGATCGGCGCGAACCTGCGTTCCAAGTTCGGGCTCCTGTTCGACGAGCTCGGCATCGCCGGCACGCGGGAGCTGGTCCAGCGGCACATCACTCCCGTGGCCGTCCCTCGCCCGCTGCCGACCGCGCTCGGCGGAGGCGGGCGGCGGGTCGTCGCAGCCGGCGCTTCGGTCTTCGAGGACGACGGCTCCGGCGAGTAGCGACCTAGCGGAGGCCGATGAGCTTCTGGAGCACCGGCTGATCGGCGAGGGCAACCAGGCGCCGGGCCGCTGGGGTCGGGAGCCTCGCCAGCGCCTCCAGCGCCCGGACCATGTCGTCAGGGCCAAGCTCGCCGACCAGGCCCCACAGCCGGTCCACGGTCTCCGGCTCGAGGCGATTCAGCGCGGCAAACACGCCCTCGATGGCGCGGGCGTCCCCGCGGACGAAGATCTCGACGCCACGATCAAAGCGCTCGACGAACTCGAGCAGCTCGGCGAATCGGCCGCCCAGGCGGGCGAGCTCAGGATCGGCGTCGTGCTCGGCCGCCGCGCGGGCCTGTTGGGTGCAGTGGGCGATGACCGGCAGCACTGGATCAGTCTCGCGCTCCTTGCGGGCGGTGGCCACGCGCCGGAACCATTCCCAGTGATCGCCGACCACCGTCCATGCGGCCGCGGCGGGGCCGCGCTGGCCGGAACGGCGCGAGCTGGTGGCCCGCTCGATCAGCCCCCACTCCTCGCACTGCGCCAGAGCCAGGCTGGTGGCACGATGGCTCATGCCAAGGGCGCGCCGCACCTCTGGTTCGGAGAGAGCTCCATCGGACACCATGATGTAACCCTGCACGGTGGCGGTTGAGGGCGCGATGCCCCATGCCGCGCCGATGGCGCCCCAGGCCGCGGCGAACGACCGGCGCAGCTCCTCGGCCGAGCTGGCGGGTGCGATAAACGTGCTACTCACGCAAGCATGTTACCCCTCCGCTCAGGCCCATTTGCGTGGGGCCGGGCGTATCGGCCAGTCATTGGCCTATTTCCCGCGGGGCGGGAAGCCAGCGGGCGCGAAAAAGCCCCGGCGTGAGGCCGGGGCTCTTTCGCGGAGGAGGTCGTGAATCAGTGGGCGCAGCCGCCTGCTTTCGCGGGTGAGCCGTCGGTGTTGAACGAGGAGCCGCAGGCGCAGCTGCTGACCGCGTTCGGGTTGTTGAT
Source organism: Chloroflexota bacterium (assembly GCA_013694795.1). GTDB lineage: Bacteria > Chloroflexota > Limnocylindria > QHBO01 > QHBO01 > JACDBZ01. Next base: position 7,988 of record JACDBS010000036.1, read on the forward strand.
GGCGAAGCCGGAGCCCATGAGCGAGTCGACGTAGTCGATCTCGGCGCCCGCGACGTGCTGCTGGCTGAACTGGTCGATCACGACCGGCACGCCTGCGTGGTCCTCGAGGCGGTCGCCGTCGTTGACCTTATCGTCGAAGGCGAGGCCGTAGCTGAATCCGGAGCAGCCGCCAGCCTTCACGAAGAGGCGGAGGTTTGCCTCGGCCTTGCCCTCGCGGCTGCGCAGCTCGATCACCTTCTTCGCGGCAGCCTCGGTGACCGATACGAGCAGCTCACCACTCGGTGCGCCGCCGGTCATCGGGATCGGCTCGCGAGGAGTCTCGGAAAGAGTCATGTCGTATCGGTTCTCCTGATGAGCGCTTGAAAGCGCATCGGTGTCGGAATTCGCTCTGGAAAGTATAGCAACCCCGTGGCGGCGTCTCGCAAGGGGACCTCCGGGTGGTGACATTCGACAGATCGACTCCGGTGAAGTTCGTTCGATCTATCGCCGGTTGCCGCGCCGACGCATCGGTACACTATGCGCCCCGAGCCTGAACGAGGCACCCGCACGAGGGACCCGGTTGTGAAACTTGCGAGCCGCATGGAACGGATGGGGACCGAGACGGCCTTCGAGGCGGCCGCCCGCGCTCGGGCGCTGGAGGCGACGGGCCGCGAGGTCATCCACCTCGAGATCGGCGAGCCCGACTTCGACACTCCCCGCAACGTGAGTGAGGCCGCCGCGCGCGCCCTCCTGGACGACGGCGCCACGCATTACACGGCCGCGACCGGGATACAGCCGCTGCGCGACGCGATCGTCGCGGATGTGAGGCGCTGGAAGGGGATCACGACCACGCCCGAACAGGTGGTCGTGACGCCGGGCGCCAAGCCCATCATGTTCTACGCCATGCTCGCGCTGATCAGCGACGGCGACGAGGTCATCTACCCCAACCCTGGGTTTCCCATCTATGAATCGATGGCGCGTTACGTCGGTGGCACGCCGGTGGCGGCGCCCTTGCGCGAGGCCAACGACTTCCGCATGGACGTGGACGAGGTTGCCGGCCTGATCACCGACCGAACGAAGCTCATCGTCATCAATTCGCCGCACAACCCGACCGGCTCCATCCTCACCGGTTCTGATATTCGCCGTCTGGCCGAGCTCGCCGTCGAACACGACCTGGTTGTCCTGGCCGATGAGATCTACGGCCGCCTCCAGTATTCGGGCGAGCCGCTGAGCATCGCGACCCTGCCCGGCATGGCGGAGCGCACCATCACCCTGGATGGCTTTTCGAAGACCTTCGCCATGACCGGATGGCGCCTGGGGTACGGCGTGGTGCCGGAGTGGCTGGCCCCTGCATTCAGCCGCCTGGTGATCAACAGCGTGTCATGCACCAACGCGTTTGCGCAGGCGGGCGCGGTGGAGGCCCTGACCGGCCCGCAGGACGACGCGCAGGCCATGCGTGAGGAGTTCATCGCGCGCCGCCAGCTGATGGTGGACGGGCTGAACGCGATTCCCGGCGTGTCGTGCGTCATGCCGCACGGCGCCTTCTATACGTTCCCGAACATGACCTCGTTCGGTCGCACGAGCGCCGAGGTTGCCGATCACCTCCTCTACGACGCCGGCGTGTGCGGCCTGGCAGGCACCTCCTTCGGCAGGCATGGCGAGGGCTACCTTCGCTTCAGCTACGCCAACTCGCGCTCGAATCTGAGTCTGGCGCTGGAGCGCGTGGCGGAGTCCCTGGCCAAGCTGGAACGCACCGGCGAGCTGGTGGGAGCCGCCCATTGATGAAGCCGCGCGTCTTCGTCACCCGCCTCATCCCGGACGAGGGCCTCGATCCGGTGCGGCAGGCGTGCGAGGTCGACCTGTGGACCGACGACCTGCCACCGCCCCGGGATGAGCTGCTCCGCCGCGTCAAGGGAGTTGAAGGCATCCTGTCGCTCCTGACCGACACCATTGATGACGAGCTGCTCGACGCGGCCGGCCCGCAGCTCAAGGTGGTCAGCAACTTCGCGGTCGGGTTCGACAATATCGACGTTCCTGCCTGCACCCGACGAGGAATCCCGGCCGGGAACACGCCGGGCGTCCTGACCGAGACCACCGCCGACCTTGCCTTCGCGCTGCTCATGTCGGCCGCGCGCCGCATCCCGGAATCGGTCGAGTACGTGCGCCAGGACCGATGGAAGACGTGGGGGCCGATGCTCCTGATGGGCGTCGACATCCACGACGCGACGCTGGGGATCGTCGGCTTCGGGCGCATCGGTCGCGAGATGGCGCGCCGCGGTCGCGGCTTCGGAATGGAGATCCTCTACCAGGACGTCCATCCGGCTTCGGCCGAGGACGAGGCGGAGCTGGGAGCCCGTCGCGTGGAGATGGACGAGCTGCTGCGCGAGTCAGACTTCATCACCCTTCACGTGAACCTGACCGATGAGACCCACCACCTCATCGACACCGATGCGCTGCACGCCATGAAGCCGACCGCGGTGCTGGTGAACACCTCGCGCGGGCCCGTGGTCGATCCGGACGCCCTCGAGCAGGCGCTGCGCGCCGGCGAGATCTTCGCCGCTGGCCTGGACGTCACGGAGCCGGAGCCGCTGCCCGCCGATCACCCGCTGGTGCGGCTGTCGAACTGCGTGGTCGTGCCGCACATCGCATCGGCCTCGAAGGTGACGCGCGGCAAGATGGCCGCCATGGCCGCTGCGAACCTGCTGGCCGGCCTCCGCGGCGAGCACCTGGCGACGCCGGTCAATCCGGAGGTCTACGAATAGCGGCATGCCCGAGTCGCGATTCCGGATGCCGGACCTCTCCCAGCCGCACAAGTACGAGCATCGACGGCCGCGCCGTCCATCGCACCTTCCGCGGCGGCTGACCCCACCACCACAGCGCTCGGAGCCGCCCGACCTCTCGCTCTTCCTCTATGCCGGCATGGTTCTCGCGCTGATCCTCGTCATCATGGCCATCCCGTACCTCATCGGCTACCTGTTCGAGGTGGTGCGCTTCTAGGCCTGCGCGGTCCACACCCATACCGCTTCGTCCTCCACCTTGACGCGCGGTCGCACCAGGTCGGGAAGCTCAATGGGGTAGGCGCGCGCGTCACCCGGATATGCCCCCTGAGCGCGCCAGGTGACCCGCCCGTTGGCAAGGCGGCCCGCGAGGTCGAAGCTCGCGTCGTGGCAGGGGCAGCGCAGATCCTGCCAGTCCGGTCGGAAGTGGAGGGTGCAGCCCATGTGAGTGCAGACCGATGACAGCGCGCGCACCGTCCCGCCGTCGTTGACGACGAAGCCGTCGAAGGCCGCCGTGCTGAATCGCAGCGCTGCCGGGCGGGACCTCGTCCAGCCGCGCCACCTGGGTCCAGAATCCCTCGCCGGCCACGAGCGGCTGGTCGTCCTCGCCCATTCCCGCGCGGCGTTGCGCCTCGCTCCGGAGCGATGCGCCGATGACCCCGACGGCCACTCCGGCCGCGGCGCCCAGCCCCGCCTGGAGGAGCTGCCGGCGTGACAGCCGCCAGCGGCCCGTCCCGTCGGGCTGGAGCTGTTCGCGCACAGGTGGGGGCCGCCGGATGGCAGTGACGCCGGCATCGGCCTGGCGCATGCGCAGGCGCAGCTGCTCGATGAACGCGGGGTCGGGGCTCGCGTCCGATGCCGGTCTCCCGCTGGCGGCAAGCTCCGCCGCCATGCGCGCCATCTCCGCCTCGTCATTGTCATCCACCGCCTCCGGCGAGGGGCGGCTGTCGCCAAGGAGCGCCTCGAGATAGCCGTCGAAGCGGTCGGCCGCATCGGTCATGCGGCGCTTGTCGTCAACCATCGGTCGGGTCTCCAAGGAGGGCGGCGCGCCGCAGCGCGCGGTACTGGAGCACCCGGGCGTTGCCGCTGCTGATGCCCATGGAGTGAGCTGTCTCCGCCACGCTCATCCGCTCAAGGAAGCGCAGCTCCAGGACGCGGCGGTAGTGATCGGGCAGGCGGCGCAGGAGGGCCTGGACGCGGATCCCGGCGCGGTCATCGGGCTCCGAAGGCGCCCTGCCGCCCTCGTCGACCGGCTCCCAGCCGGGGGCCACGTGATCGGCGCCGACGAGGGGCAAACGATAGAAGGCGCGCCAATGGTCGGCAATCGCGTTCTGGGCCACGCGGTAGAGCCACGCGGCGACCTGCCCGGGCTCGCGGCCGGTGTCGAGCTGCTCGACGGCGCGCACGAAGACCCCGGCGGTCAGGTCCTCCGCATCGGGATGGTTCCCGACGCGCGCGTAGATGAACCGATAGATGGCGACGGCGTGCCTGTCGTAGACCTGCTCGAAGGGACCAGGAGCGGTGGACATCTCACCGATGGCCTACGCGGCCGGTTACGCCTGTGGCCGCGCAGACGACCAGCGATCAGCCCAGCGATCGATCCCGGCGATCGCGCCGCGCAGATCGGCTCCCTTCGCGGTGAGCGAGTACTCGACCCACGGTGGGATGGCGCTGACGGCGCGGCGCTCGATCAGGCCCTCGTCCTCGAGCAGCTTGAGGCGCTGCGAGAGCGTCGCCGAGTTGGCTCCGCCCAGCGCGTCCTGGAGCTCGCAGAAGCGCTGCGTGCGCTCGCCCAGGGCGCGGACGATGCGCATGACCCATTTCTGGCCGAGCACGTTGAGGGCGGCGGTGGCCGCGCACTCGGCGCGCTCGGCGCGCGGCGCGGGAGCGGGA
>JACDBS010000062.1 GCA_013694795.1 Chloroflexota bacterium
TCGCCGCCGCGACCTCGAGGAAGCGACGATGAGCTCGGCAGCGGTCAGAAGGCTCCGGGACGTGCGCATGGCCGATGCCGCCGAGGTCGGCGGCAAGGCCGCCAGCCTCGGAGAGCTGCTAGCGGCGGGCGTCCGCGTCCCGGATGGGGTTGTCCTGACGGCCGGGGCCGCCGGCCTGGAGGCGGACGACCGCCAGACGCTGCTGATCGCCGCCGCGGCGGACCTGGGCATCGGCCCGTTCGCGGTTCGGTCGAGCGGGATCGCCGAGGATGGCGCCGAGCATTCCTATGCCGGCATTTATGAGTCGGTGCTGGACGTGTCGGCGGATGAGCTCCCCGCGGCGACGGATCGATGCCTGGCCAGCGCCCGTGCCGCCCGCGTCGCCGAGTACGAGCCTGGCGGTGACGGCCGCATGGCGGTGATCATCCAGCGGATGGTCGCTCCGGCCGCGGCCGGTGTGGTCCTTACCGCCGATCCGATCAACGGGGACCGGCGCTCCTGCGTGGTCACCGCCGTGCGCGGGACCGGGGATCGACTGGTGTCCGGTGCGGCGCTTGGCGACGAGTGGGTCGTTCGCGACCATGCCGTCACGGCGCGCCGCCGGCCCGAGCGCGCCATCGATCGTCGCCAGGCCGCGCTCGTTGCGAGCGAAGCCCGGCGGATCGCGGTTGCCCGCGGGACGCCGCAGGACATCGAGTGGGCGATCGACGCGGACGGCATCCTCTGGATCCTCCAGGCCAGGCCGATGACGGCGCTGCCGCCCGATGTGTCGTGGGAATCGCCCGCCCCTGGGGCCTACACCCGGATGCTCCGATTCGGCGAGTGTATCGGCGAGCCGGTCACGCCGCTCTTCGAGTCATGGCTGCTGACGGGCATGGAGGACCGCATGCACGCCCTCTTCCGCGAGTTGATCGGCCAGATCGCACCGCGCCCGTACCACGTCGTGGTCAACGGCTGGTACTTCTACTCGATCAACTTCATCTCGGGCGGAGCCTTCCTCCACAGCCTGCCCGGCATGCTGGTGAAGGCTGTTCGCCATCCGCGCCACATCGCCGGCATCATTCCGCCGACCGTTCGCCACAGCTTTCCGGTCGTTGAGCGGATGTGGCGCGAGGACCTGCAACCGCGCTACCGAGCGTCGATCGCCGATGCCGAGGCCCGCGTCGAAACACTGCCTGTCGCCGATCTGCCGTCGCTGATCGACGAGCTGGTCGGGCTCGCCGGCGAGTACTTCACCTCGATCGCGGCGTTGAGCGGGGCCGCTTACAAGCTGGAGATGAACCTCGCCCAGTTCTACCGACGCCACCTCGCGCGCTCACTGAGTGGCAGCCATCTGCCACTCCTCGCAGGGTTCGACCAGCCGGCCGATCGCCGGCGCCAGGGCATCGTGTCGCTCGATTGGTGGCACGCTCCCATGCCCCTCGAGGCGACGGCCACAACCCCACCCCGGAACCACAGCCGCGTCGTCGAGGCGAGGCAGGCGGCCGAGAGTGCGGCGTTCGAGGCCCTCGCCTCGTCGCCTCGACGACTCCGGGCGTTCCGCCGCCTGCTGGCAGACGCGCAGCACATCGTCCCGATTCGGGAGGAGCAGACCGAGGAGCTGACGATCGCGTGGCCGGTCATGCGACGAGCGGTGCTCCGCATCGGCGAGGCGCTGGCGGAGCATGGCGCGATCGCGGAGCCGGACGAGGTCTTCTTCCTGACGCGCGACGAAGCCATCGCGGCGCTGGCTGGAGCGCCGCTGGCGCCGACGATCGACGTCCAGGTCCGACGCTCAGTTCGGGCGGAGCAGGCCCGCCTGGTGCCGCCGCCACGCGTCGGCCGCATGAACGCGATGCTCGAGCGGTTGTGGGACAGCTTCCCGAAGCTCATCGGTGCGGTTCCGTCCCACAACGCCCTCGTGTCGGGTGTGCCAGCGTCGGCAGGGCGAGCCACAGGGCCGGTGCGCGTGATTCGAGGCCCGGAGGAGTTCGACGACCTTCAGCCAGGCGAGATTCTCGTGGCCCCGCTCACTGCACCGGCCTGGACCCCGCTCTTCACCCGTGCAGCCGCGGTCGTGACCGACGTGGGGAGCGCGGCGTCGCATGCCTCGATCATCGCCCGCGAGTACGGAATCCCGGCTGTTGTCGGCTGCGGTGACGCAACGGCCCGCCTGCGAACGGGGATGCGCGTCACGGTCGACGGCGGAACAGGGAATGTCGAGCCGGTGGAAGGAGACCCGCCGGAGAGGGGTAGCTGACCGCGCATCCTCTCAGCCCGCTGCCGCGTCAACGAGGGCGGCGCTCAGGCGAGCGACCGCCTCGTCCACCTCTTCGGGACTGATGACCAGCGGCGGCACGATGCGCAGCGTGGTATCCCCGGTGGCGTTGACCAGCAGCCCGTGGACGTCGCGCGCGCTGGCCATGGCACGCCGGGCGATCGGCCCGGCGGTCTCGACGCCGATCATTAGGCCGCGGCCGCGAACCTCGACGACCTGATCGAGGACCTCCAGGCCGGACACGAACTGGGCGCCGCGCTCACGGGCATTCTCGAGCAGCCCCTCCTGGTCGATGACGCGCAGGGTGGCGATGGCGGCCGCGGCGGTGAGCGGGTTGCCGCCGAGGGTGGTGCCATGGTCGCCGAGCTGGAACGCAGAAGCCGACTCGCGGGCCAGCATGGCGCCGATCGGCACCCCGCCACCGAGCCCCTTGGCCAGGGTGACCGCGTCCGGCACGACCGGCGTGGCCTCGAAGGCGAAGAAGGTGCCGGTGCGGCCGATGCCGGTCTGGATCTCGTCGAGGATGAGCAGCGCGCCCACGCGATCGGCCGCATC
>JACDBS010000075.1 GCA_013694795.1 Chloroflexota bacterium
GCGCGCGCTCGAGCGCCTCGTGGGCCGGCGGCCACGGCTCGGTGAGCAGATCGGCGATGAGTGCAGCGGCGAATGCGTCTCCTGCCCCGGTGGTGTCCGTCGCCGGCTCGCCTTCCGGGGCGTCCACCCGCGTGACACGTTCTCCAACGGCCGCGGTGGCGCCGCGCCAGTCGGTCACGACCACGACGGCGTCGAGTTCGCCCGCCAGGCGCCCGCCGAGGGAGCCGGCTTCGGTCTGTTGGTCTGCCAGGACCGAGGCCTCTTCGTGGTTGAGCACGAGCAGGGTGGGACGGAGTGCTCGGCACGCCGATATCCATGCCCCCGCCTGTGCCGGTTCGATGGCACACCCGATCACCACGCGACGCTCGGGCAGGGTGGCCCAGCCGACGAGGCGAGACGCAGCCGGCTCGAGGAGGAGATAGCCGGAGACGACCAGCCACTCCGCATCCGCAGTGCTCGTGTCGAGGCGCTCGAGGCGCTCGAGGCGCTCGACAAGAGGGACGCGCTGGCTGAGCATGGTCCGCTCGCCATCGGGACCCAGCAGGACGACGACCGAGCCGGTGGCCTCGACCGGAATCGGCCGGAGGTCCACGCCATCGGCGGCAATGGCGTTCCGCAGCATGGTGCCTGCGGTGTCATCGCCGAGCGCGCAGGTCAGGCGCACGCCGACTCCGCGCCGCGCAAGCCGAACGGCGAGGTTCGCGCCCTGCCCGCCCGGCTCGAGGCGAACGACGGCGGGGTTGCAGGCGCCCGGCCGAACGCCGGTGGATGGCGTGACATTGACATCGAGCAGGGCGTCGCCGATCACCTCGACCTGGGGTGGCATCGGTCTACAGCGGGCGACGCGAGGAGAATCCCTCGCTGGTGGTGTGCCACCACGCAAGCTCGGGGTCGCTCAGGCGCCAGCACAGCCAGGCGAGCTCGCCGTCCCGAATGGTCGGGATGTCGACCAGCCCGGCGTCAAGGTCACGGACAACGACGCCCAGCGACTCGAGGTGGTCGAGCAGGTCGCGCACCCGGGCGCGCAACTCCGAGGTGGTCGCCTCGAGCTCGTCGGTGTCGGGCGCCTGGTTCGGCGCAGCGCCGTCATCGGCCGTGCGGAGGCGTCGGTGCAGCGCGGCGTGCGCGTCATCGGCCCTGCGGCGCTCGATCGCGAGCTGAAGCAGCGTTCCGCGAACCTGCGGTAGCAGCCTGCGTGCCTCATCGGTGGTGTAGGTCGGATCGGTCTCCATTCAATGCCGGATGGTAGTGCTACGATCGGGACCCGGACGGGCCTGCTCCGCATCGCGACGGCGCCTGTTCGACGCCGGAGGTGACGCGCTCGCGCCATGACCGACGAGCCCGGCCGCGAACCGCGCGGCATCAACGACGAGGCCCCTGCGGGGGCTGATCCGTACACCGCCTACGACGACTTCAACCTGCCCGCCTACGTCGGCATCCCCAGCTTCCAGAAGCTGCCATGGATCACCGATGCGGCAGCGCTGGCTGCCGAGCGGCCCGACGTCGCGATCGTGGGCGCTCCCTACGACGACTCGACCAGCCACCGGCCCGGCGCACGATTCGGGCCGCGCGCCATCCGCCAGGCGAGCTACCACTCCGGCACCATCAACTCGCTCCAGCTCGACATCCAGCCCTACGACTGGCTCAACGTGGTGGACGCCGGTGACGCGCCGGTGACGCCAATGAACATCGAGCGCGCGCACGCGGTGATCGAGCGCAAGGTGCTCGACGTGGCGCGCTCGGGTGCCATCCCCATCGTCCTCGGCGGCGATCATTCGATCACCTATCCCTCCGCCACTGCCGTGGCGCGGGCGGTCGCGCCGCGCGGCGTCGGGATCGTGCATTTCGACGCCCACGCCGATGCCGCGAACTCCACCTGGGGCAACCTGCGCTCGCACGGCGCGCCAATGCGGCGGCTCATCGAGTCCGGCGCCGTGGCCGGCCGCAACTTCGTTCAGGTCGGCCTGCGCGGCTACTGGCCCGGTCCGGAGACGCTGGGCTGGATGCGCGAGCAGGGCATGCGCTGGCACCTCATGACCGAGATCGAGGAACGCGGGGCGGAGGCCGTCATCCGCGACGCCATCGCACAGGCGCTCGACGGGCCGGAGGTCATCTACCTCTCGGTCGACATCGACGTCATCGATCCCGGCATGGCTCCCGGTACGGGTACGCCCGAGCCGGGCGGCATGCTGACCCGCGAGCTGCTGCGTGCGATCCGCCAGGTCGTCGGCTCGGTCGAGCTGGCAGGCATGGACGTGGTCGAGGTCTCGCCGCCTTACGACCACGCCGAGGTCACGGCCACCGCAGCGCATCGCTGCGTGCTGGAGGCGATCAGCGCACTGGCGGCGAGGCGTCGCGCGTCCGGCGCCTCACCCATCACCACCTTGGGCGAGGGGACCGAGAGCTCCGGCGGCGGCTGATCCGCGCTCGCCCTGGTCCGCGCCGACAGATCGTTCTGGTCCTGCCCGAGGGCCGTTCAAACGCTGATGGACCGATGTATCGGTCCGCGATGGGCCTGAGACCCGCCCGGAGGCATGGCTCATGCGGGATCCGATCCGATGTATCGGTCCAGGCGCGCCCGGCGCATCGGTCAGGCATGAATAGGACCGATATATCGGTGCAGCGCCGCTGTCGAGCGCCGCGATGACCCTATCTCTCACGAGGCGAGGCTTACCGCGGCGTGTTCAGCAGAATTGCCCGCTATTCTCGCCACGTGGGAGATGGGCGGCTATGGGCGGCTATCTCTCCCCAGGTGGGAGATGGGGCCCGCAAGCCGGCCGGGCAAGAAGCCGAATCGAAGATAAGCCTCATCTGGTGAGAGATGGCGTTCGGCGAACGCTCAAGCGGGTCAACCGCCGCGCGTGAAGTCCGTGGTCGCGACCTCCGTGCCGTTTCGCGTAGCGACGAGGCGGTACTCGCCTGCCGGGAGGCCGCCGGCACTGAAAGTCGAGTAGTAGTAGCCGTCGCCACCGCCCTGGAGCGTGTAGGCGCCACCGGGGATCGTGCCCGAGGGTCCGCTGAGCACGGCGTTGATGGTGTCGCCCGCATTGGCATCGGTGAATGTCACGAGCGCCGTGAACGATCCGGCGCCGGGCGGCAGGGTGCCCAACTGACCGTCACAGCTGGAGCCGGAGATCGAGCGGCAGGCGAGCACCTCCGCACCGATTCCGTCCTCGGCCACCTGAGGCGTGGGCTCGGGCGTTAGCGTGGGCGTCGGCTCCGGGCCAAGCGTCGGCACCGGCGTGACTTCGGGGGCGGGCGTTTCCGGGAAGATGACCTCTCCCCCGGGCTGGCCCACGATGATCGATGGCTCGGGGCTGGCGACCATGCCAGCCGGATGGCTGTCGCCGCCGCGCGGCAGGAAGATGAACGCTGCCGCGAGAAGCAGGATCAGGGCGATCGGAATGCGAAGTTGCTCGAAGGTCAGCCCGGACATGTCACCCGTGGCGCATGCAGATAACGGGCCATCGACGCCGGGTCAGGTAACCTCGAAGCTGGTCGCATCGGCCGGTTCGCCATTGCGGGTGACCTCGACCTGGTAGATGCCCGGCTCGAGCCCACCGAACGGGAAGTAGGTCCACCCACCGGGGCAGGTAGGGCTGCACCCGATCTGAGCCAGAGGGATCGATCCGTCTTCGGTGCGACCGTCCGGCAGGAGAAGCGTCACGCCGATGACGTCGTTCTCCGTGCCGTTCCTGAAGCCGACCCAGACCCAGACGGATCCACTGTTGCTCACCGCATTCGAGTCACAGCCATCGACGCCGGCGCTGCCCGGAATACAGGGCTGGGTTTCGACCGTGAAGCCATCGGGAAATACGACCGGCTCGCCGCTGGCGCCCGGCGACCCGCTCGACGGTGGGCTGGCCCCGATGCTCGGGGCGGAACTGACGGTGGGGTCGACAGTGGCCACGACAGTGGCCGATGGGGTCGGGCTGATCTCGCCCAGGCCGGTGTTCGGATCCGTGCCGAAGAGGCCCGCCAAGACGGCACCGCCCAGCAGGGCCAGGACGCCGAGGGCCAGGAATCCCAGGATGGCGAAGGCGCCGGCGCCCGAGCGGCGATCTCGGGGCTCAT
>JACDBS010000100.1 GCA_013694795.1 Chloroflexota bacterium
TCCCGAGGCGGCGGTGCGCATCGGCGGCTATCGCATCATCACCACCCTCGATTACGAGCTTCAGCAGGAGGCCAAGCGGCTCGTGTCGGAGTGGGTCACCAGCCTGGCCGACAAGAATGTCAACAACTCGGCGCTGGTGGCGATCGACTCGGAGACCGGCGAGATCGTGGCGTACGTGGGATCGGTCGACTATCGGAACCGCGAGGACCCGCGCGTCCAGGGCCAGTACGACATCGCCGCGCTGGCGAAGCGCCAGCCAGGATCGGCCTTCAAGCCGATCACCTACGCGTCCGCCTTCAGGTCCCGCGACGCGACCGTCTCGACCATGTTCGTGGACGCCATCACCGAGTTCGGCGTTGACAACTCGGTCTCTTATCGACCGACCAATGCCGACATCAAGGAGCACGGCCCGGTCCTGGCGCTCGACGCGCTGCGTTACTCCCTCAACATCCCGTCGGTGAAGATGCAGTTCCTGGCCGGCGCGCAGACCACCGCGGAGTTCGCCGAGTCGCTCGGCATCGCGAGCGCCGAGTACATCATGAGCCTGGATCCCGGGCTCTCCCTGGCGCTCGGATCGATCCCGGTCAACCTGACGAATATGACCCAGGCCTACACGACCTTCGCCCAGCAGGGCGAGCTGCATCCGGCGACCACGATCATCGAGATCCGCGACAAGAACAACCGCGTGGTCTACACCCGCGAGGACAACGGGCCGGCCGTCAGCCAGCCGATGACAGCGGCGGAGGCCTACCTGCCGCATTTCATCCTCGAAAGCAACACCGATCCAGAGCGCAACGTCCTGTGGGGCGACCGCACGGATCTCTACACCACCGACGGGCAGCGCCGTCCCGCCGGCTTCAAGACCGGGACCACCAACGACTTCCGCGACGTGTCCGCATTCGGCTATGTGCCGGGCAGCCTCACAACGGGTGTATGGATGGGCAACAACAACCAGGAGTCGATGTCCAGCGTCCTCGGCCAGGGCCTGTTCAGTGCCGACGGTCCGCTCTACCTGTGGGAGGAGTTCATGGAGCTCGCCCTCAACCAGCCGTGGAACTGGAACAACCAGACACCGGTCGGTCAGACGAGCTTCGCGCAGCCCGCCGGGATCGTCACCGCCGAGGTCTGTCGCTGGAGCGGCATGGCCGCCACCGGCGAATGTGGTCCCACGATCACGCTACCGTTCCTGGAGGGCACCGTGCCGCCGGCGGACAACGTCCACAGCCGCGGCTGCCTGGACCTGGAGCTGTACGAGGCGCAGGCGACGCCCAATCGGCCGGACGAATGGATCACGGCCGCCGACACATGGTCCGATCGCCTGGTGAACGGCCAGACCGGCGCAATTGGTGACCCCGGCGAGTACCAGGACGACGAGCGCGTCCAGTTCCAGATTGCACCGATCTACGGCGAGTCCGGATTCCCGTCCGTCTGCGGCGAGGTCGTCTTCGTCCCGACCCCGGCGCCGGTACCGAGCGCAGAGCCGCCGCCGCCGCCAGCAAGCGGCGAACCGGTGCCGGTGCCGGAACCGACACCCTGCGTGCCTGGACCGCCCGGGCCGCCGACGTGTCCCTGAGAGCGGCCTGCTGATCGGACCGGCATGGCGCGCGGCTAGAATCGGCTCGTGTCGAGCTCGGTTCTGACCCTGATCCTCGCCGGCGGCGAGGGTGAGCGGCTCAGCATCCTGTCACAGGTGCGCGCCAAGCCGGGCGTCCCGTTCGGCGGCAAGTACCGGATCATCGACTTCGCGCTCAGCAACGCCGTGAACTCCGGGTTGACCGATGTCGGCATCCTGACCCAGTACGCGCCACGCTCACTCATCGATCACATCGGAGTGGGGCGGCCCTGGGACCTCGATCGCAGCCGAGGCGGGGTCGCGCTGCTCCAGCCGTTCATCGGCCGCGGACGAGCGCGCGACTGGTACCGCGGCACGGCCGACGCAGTCCTCCAGAACGTCGACTTCATCGAGGATCGGAACCCTGAGCTGGTGCTGGTGCTGGCTGGCGATCACGTCTACAAGATGGACTATCGACCCTTCCTCGAGCTGCATCGCGAGAAGGGGGCCGAGGTGACCTGCGCGGTCCGCACGGTTCTGATTGAGGAGGCCCATCGGTTCGGCATCCTCGAGGTGGCCGATGACGGACGCGTGACCGATTTCATCGAGAAGCCGGCCCACCCGCCGTCGAACCTCGTGAGCATGGGGGTGTACGTATTCTCGTGGCCACTCATGCGTGAGCTGCTGAGCCCCGAGCGACCGGACTTCGGGCGTGATCTCCTGCCCTGGATGATGAAGGAGCGTCGCGCCGTCTTCGCGTACGAGTTCGCCGGCTACTGGCAGGATGTGGGCACCATCGAGAGTTACTGGGCCACCAGCCTCGACCTGCTGCGCGACGACCCCGGGATCGAGCTGAACGACCTCGGCTGGCTCATCTACACCAAGAGCGAGGACCGGCCGCCGGCGCGAATCGGTCCGGGGGCCAGCGTCAGCCGCTCGATGATCAGCCACGGCTGCGTGATCGACGGCAACGTCGAGCACAGTGTTCTGTCGCCGGGAGTGCGGGTGGAAGCCGGCGCGGTCGTGCGCGACTCGATCGTGATGTTCGACGCGGTGATCGGCCCCGGAGCGGTGCTCGACCGGGCGATCCTCGACAAGGAGGCGCGCATCGGTGCCGGGGCCCGCGTCGGGGTGGGCGACGAGCTCACTCCGAACCGCGACGAGCCCGAGCGCCTGTACGCCGGCATCACGCTGGTCGGCAAACGCGCCCGCGTGCCGGACGGGATCGAGATCGGACGCAACTGCCGGATCGATCCCGGCGTGGTCGAGCGCGATTTTGGCAATGCACGCAGCGTGGCGACGGGCACCACGATCTTCGCCGCCGCCGCGGCCTCGTGAGCGACGAGACGCCGCCCATCGACCGCTGGCTGGGCGAGCTTGGCCTCGAGATCGTGGGCTCGGCGGCCGATCCGTCCGGACGAGCGCTCAGCCGAGACGTGGTCCTGGACGGCCATCGGCGCTTTGACCTCCGCATCACCGTGGCGTGGGTCGCCGGAGTCGGCTGCTCCCTGTGGGCATACTATGGGCTCGAGGCCATGGAAATTCCGAAGCGGACCTATGCCCGGATGCTGCGCGCCAACTTTGATTACCCATTCGTGAAATTCGCCATGACCGATGACGACCGACCGATGCTCATGACCGAGCTGCCGACCGCCGCGCTCGACCGGCACGAGCTCGGCCGAGGACTGGTCCGCCTCTCGGTGGTGGCCGATCGCCTGATGGAGGAGACCGCGACCGCGGTCGCCGACCGCGGCGTCCTGCCCGACTGGAGCGCCCGCGCGAGCCGTAACCAGGAGCTGATGACGGCCTATCGAACCGAGGTCGAGTCGACCATGCCTGACTGGGAGCCGCCCCGTCCGCGAGTTCGGCGTCCATCCATCCTGTCACGCCTGCTGGGCCGCGCCTGATGCGCGCGCGTCGGGCGGGCGCCCTCCTGCTGACCGGGATCGCGCTCATGGTTTCGGCGCTGCCCGGCCAGGTTGCCCCCGCGCGGGCCGCCGAGTACACGCTCGAGAGCAGCGCCGTCTATGACGTGCGGCCGGGGGACGGTGAGATCGGCGTCAGCGTCGGTCTGACCTTCACCAACACGACTCCTGACCCGGCAGGCCAGTTCAGCGTCTTCTCCGAGCTCAAGGTGGCCATCCACGACGCCGCCACCGAGGTCGCTGCCACCGACGACGTTGGCGAGCTGACCGTGGCCGTGGCCGTCGAGAACGAGGTCAACGTGGCAACGGTCGAGCTGCGCGACGAGATCCGCTTCGAGGAGACCGTGACCGTCGAGCTGACCTATACCCTGCCCGATGGCGATGACCCGCAGTTGCGCGTGCGCCCGTCGGTCGTGATTTTTCCGGCGTGGAGCTTTGGGACAGGCGGCGAGGTGAGCGTCTCCATCCCGGCCGGCTACGAGCTTCGCGTCGATGGCGATCCCCTGACCGAAGACGGCGATCGGCTCACGAGCGGACCGATCGAGAACCCCGGCGCATGGCTGGCGCTGGTAACGGCGCTGCGACCACCGGAGTACATCGAGCTGTCGGCCACCGTGCCGCTCGAGGGTGGCACCGCCGACCTGTTGGTCCGCGCATTCGCCGATGACACCGCGTGGGGCGAGCGCACCGTCGCCCTCGCCCAGGAGGCCCTGCCGCTCATCGAGCAGGAGGTGGGCCTGCCGTATCCGGGCACCGGGCAGCTCATCCTGACGGAGACGGTGACGGCCGATGCAACGGGCTTCGCCGAGGGCGCCGCCGGTGGGAACGAGATCCTGGTGGCCTTCGACCAGCCGCCTTTCACCGCGCTCCACCAGGTTGCCCACAGGTGGCTCTCGTCCACCCTGATCGAGGATCGCTGGATCCGCGAGGGGATGGCCAGCAACGTGGCTGCACGCGTTGCCGGCCAGCTCGAGGTCGAGCCGCCGTATGACCCGGTGGTCGGGGCGCAGGCTCGCGCGGCGAACGCCTTCCCGCTCGCCACGTGGTCGTCAAGCGGCTCGGCTGACGCGGATGCTTACGGCTACGCCGCCGCCTGGGCTCTCATGAACGAGCTGGAGACCACCGTCGGGGCCGATGCGCTGCGCACGGTGCTGGCGCGCGTCGCCGCATCGATCGGGCCGTATGAGGGCGGCGATATCGATCCCGAGCTCGCCGGAGAGACGATCGGCGCGCCGGCGATACCACTCGGCACGCGTGCGTTCCTGGATCATCTCGAGGCGGTCACCGCCGCCGACCTGGCGCAACTGTTCCGCGATCGGGTGCTCACCGAGGAGGACATCGCGTTGCTGGGGCCGCGCGCCGAGGCGCGGGCCGCCTTCGACGAGCTGGTCGCCGCCGCCGAAAGTTGGGGTGCCCCGGACCCGGTGCGCGGGGCACTCCGGGAATGGGACTTCAACGACGCCCTCACCCAGATGGAGACGGCCCGGGGCTGGCTCCGCAAGCGCGATGTGCTCTTGGCGCAGATGCAGGACGCGGGCCTTGCGGCGCCCGACAGGCTCCTCCAGGCGTATCGGGCCTACGGCGGCGGCGCCGAGGCGGTCGACGAGCTGGGGGCCGAGCGCGCGGTGGTCATCGAGTACGCCGCCACCGCCGACGACGTGAACGCTGAGCGTTCCTTCCTCCAGCGCATCGGCCTCATTGGTGGGGCGGATCCCCAGAATGAGCTCAACCTGGCGAGTGGACGATTCGCCGATGGCGACCTGCGCGGCGCCGTCGAGGCGATCGCCGAGGCGCAGCGCATCGTCAACTCGGCCGAGACCGGAGGCATCGTGCGCCTGGCCAGCCTTGGCCTGCTGCTGTTCCTGGCCGTCGGCCTGGCCGTTGCCATGTTCCGTCGACGCGCGTCGTACACTCGCTCGCCATGACCGCCAAGCGGCCAGCGCCGCATTTCCCGACCGCCGCCGACGTGCTCTCGGGCGAGACCGCGGACGTGTATTTCGAGCGCGCGCGCGCGATCCTGGCGGCTGAGGGGCTCGACCCGGTGGTGACCATGGAGATCTTCTCGCGCGGCGAAGGCATCCTGTGCGGTGCCGAGGAGGCGCTGGCCTACCTGCGCGAGATCTTCGCCGAGGTGGACGGCGACGCGCGCCCCGTGGTCGAATCTCTCCACGACGGCGACCCATTCGCGACCAAGGAGGTCGTGATGCGGATCCAGGCGCGCTACTCGGCCTTCGGACTGTACGAAACGGCGATCCTCGGGATCCTCGCCAGCTGCTCCGGCTGGGCCTCGGCGGCGCGAAGGATCGTCGACGCGGCAGCCCCCATCCCCGTCATCGGCTTCGGCGCTCGCCACGTGCATCCCAGCGTTGCCGACCAGATGGACTACGCCAGCGTGGTCGGCGGCTGCATCGGCGCATCCACCCCCGCCGGCGCCCGGCTGGCGGGCCTTGCCCCAACCGGGACCATGCCGCATGCGCTCGTTCTCATCTTCGGGGATACGGTGCGGGCCGCCGAGGCCTTTGACCGACACATCGATCCCGAAGTGCCGAGGGTCATCCTGGTCGACACCTTCAAAGATGAGGCGGAAGAGGCCCTGCGCGTGGCCGATGCGCTCGGCGACCGCCTGTGGGGCGTCCGCCTGGACACGCCCTCGGAGCGCGGCCGGGTGACTCCCGAGCTGGTGCGCGAGGTCCGTGCGCGGCTCGACCAGGCCGGGCACCCGAACGTGAAGATCGTTGTCTCCGGCGGGATGGACGTGGAGCGCATCGGTGTCTTTCGCGACGCAGGAGCGCCGGTCGACTCATTCGCCGTCGGCAGCTACATCAGCAAGGCGAGTCCCATCGACTTCACCGGCGACCTCAAGGAGATCGACGGCCGGCCGGTCGCCAAGCGCGGCCGCATCCCGGGCCGCGCGGAGAACCCACGGCTGGCGCGGATCGACCTCCAGCGCTCGGATTGACCGATGCAGCCCTTGCCCTCGGACGCCCGCGAGTCAGCTTACGAGCTCTTTCAGCGTGGGTCGCGGATGCTTGCGGAGCGGCATTTCGGCGCCGCGGCCGTGCTGCTTGAGCGCGCCCTCGCGCTCGAGCCCGGCAAGGCCTCCATCCTCGAGGCCCTGGGCCAGGCCTACTTCAACCAGGGGTCGCATGCGCGGGCGGCGGACTGCTTCAGTGCCATCGTCGAGGCGGACCCGGTCGCGCATTACGCGCACTTCGGGCTGGGACTGTCCCGAGCGCGCCTGGGTGACGTGCGCCCCGCGCGCCGCCACCTCCGCATGGCCGTCCTGCTGAACCCGGAGAACGAGTCCTATCGGCGAGCGCTGGCGCGCCTGGGTGACGCAGCCTAGCATCAGCGTTTGCGTCGCTTCCGTGCTGCATCTCCGCCGCGTCTCCGCCACGGCATCCTGGCCGATTATTCAGTGGCTGACTGCTGCTGACCCGAATCCGCGTGGTATCGGTCATCCATTCCCGAGGTGACTGGTAGAGCAGGTTTCTGCCGAAATCAGGCGGGTCATGAGGCCACGCCGTGCTCAATGGAGCGGCTCCGAGTCGGTTCGTGCGGAGAACCACGATCGATTTCGCCCCTAACGGTCACGGCAAGAATGAGTGTCCAAGTGCCGCCCGGCAGGGACACGGCAGCGTGTGGGGGTCGCCGGGCCGCTAGGCCGCCGCACGTCCCCGGCGTCGTCGCTCCCGGGCCAGACGTGCCTGGAGGAGACCGAGCACGGCGGCCTCCTCGGGACGCAGCGCATGCGCGCCGCGGCCGGCGCCCTTGGCACGAGCGGAGAGGGCCTCGACCATGGTGCCGTCAAGGTACGAGTCGATCACCTCGGGATGGACATAGGCTACTCGGCAAACGGTCGGCGTATTGCCGAGCTGCTTGGCCACGGTCTCGATGGCGGTCACGATCGCCCTCTTGCGACCAGCCTCATCATCAACCTCCTGGAACTCCTCGAGCGCCATCGAGGCGGCCACCGTGCCGGCCCAGGTGCGGAAGTCCTTCGCCGTGAATTCGGAGCCGGTGACCTCGCGCAGGTAGGCATTCACGTCCGCGGAGTCGACCTTCTGGCGTTGGCCGTCCTCGTCGACGTACTGGAACAGCTCATATCCCGGCAGCTCCTGGCAAGCCTTGACGAGCCGAGCCAGGCGCCGATCGCGGACCGGCACGCTGTGCTCCTTTCCGGACTTGCCCGTGAAGGTGAGCCGGAGGTCGGACCCGCTTCCCTTGACGTGCCGATCGCGCATCGTCGAGAGGCCGAAGCTGCGATTCTCGCGGGCGTATTCCTCGTTACCGACCCTGATGAGCGTCTCCTCGAGCAGCCGGACGACGAGCGCGAGCACTTTCTCGCGTGGCAGCCCCCGACGCCGCAGGTCGCGATCGGTCCGTCGTCGCATCTTCGGTAAGGAACGCGCGAACTCGATCAGGCGCCCGTATTTCGCCTCGTCGCGCCCCTCGCGCCAGCGCGGGTGATAGCGGTACTGCTTCCGTCCGCGAGCGTCGCGTCCGGTGGCCTGGATGTGACCGCGCCTGACGGGGCTGATCCGACATCGGTCCAGGCGGGCGGAATGGCCAGGCTCTTGAACCAGGCGATGCGGTCGGCATCGGTGATGCGCTCACCGTCGGTCCCGATGTAGCCGAAGCCCTTGCCGGCGCCCCTACGTCGAACGCCGGGTACGGTGTCGGTGACGTAGCGGAGGGCAGCGTCCTCCGCGGAGGCCTGGGCATCCTCGATCTCGAGCGTCATAGTGCCGACGCCATGGGGCAACCGGCGTGCCAGTCCCTATCGATCCAGCCGGCGGGCCAGCCACCCGATGCCGGCGATCGTCTTGGCATCCACGATCCGGCCGTCCTCGATGGCCGCCACCGCGTCGTCGAGCGACATCCATGCGGGCTCAATCTGCTCGTCCTCGTCGCCGTGCGCGGTCTCCTCGCTCAGCTCGGTGGCAAGGTACATATGCATGAGCTCGTCGCAGAAGCCCGGCGCGGTGTAGAAGCGTGGGCCTTCGACCCAGGCCGCGGCCGCCAGGCCAACCTCCTCGGCCAGTTCGCGACGGGCGGTCGTTGCCGGTGGCTCGTCGGGCTCCATCGTCCCGGCCGGGATCTCGAGCATCACCTGCCCGGTGGCGTGGCGCCACTGGCGCACCATCGCCAGCCGATTGCCGTCCCAGGCCAGGATCGCCACGGCGCCGGGATGCTCGACAACGTCACGCGTCGTGCGGTGGCCATCGGAGCGCTCCACCTCGTCCACGCGGACCCTGATGGTGTGTCCGGTGAACGCATGGGTGCTGCTGAGGGTGCGTTCCTCCATCGGCCCAATGCTAGCCCGCTAAATCCGGGCTAGCATGCGATGCATTCCATGAGCGAAGCCATCAGTAACATCTGGCGCCGTCCGCTGCGGACGGCGCTCACCATCCTGGGCATTGTCATCGGCGTTTTCGCGCTCACCGTGATGGGCGCGCTGGCGGAGAAGCTCAACGTCCTGGTGGACGGCGGCGACGAGTATTTCCGCACGCGCCTCTTCGTCTTCGACCAGGGCGCGGCCTCCGGATTCCAGGCCAGCGCTCGACCGATCACCCGCGACATGGTGGAGCGCATCGAGGAGCTGCCGGGCGTCGACCGAGCCACCCCGGTGCTCCAGACATTGCTCGACCCCGAGCAGGTCGGCGGCTTCGACATCCCGGAGCTCCTGACTGGCATCGAGCCGGAGACGTGGTACGACCCGGCCATCGATCTGCCGCTTGACGCCGGGCGGTTGCTGGAGCCGAACGAGCGCGGCGTCACCTTCATCGGTGCCGACCTGGCGGAGCGCTATGACCTGCGGGTCGGTGACAGCTTCACCATGCGCGGGAGCGAGTTCGAGGTGATCGGCGTGCTCGAGCGCACCCTCACCTTCCCGGACAAGATCGCGTACGTGCCCCTAGCCGACGCCCAGGCGATCTATGTCGAATCCGTGCCCGATGCCTTTGAGGAGCGGACGAGCGAGCTGGCGACCCAGATCGAGGTCTTCCCCGAGGACCTTTCACAGGCCAATGCGATCGCCGCCGCGATCGAGGAAGGCCTCAACCGAGTGCGGGCGGTGACCCCGGAGCAGGTGGCCGACCAGATCGGGCAGGCCAGCATCGTCTTTAATCTGATCATCATTGGCGCCAGCGTCATCGCCGTGATCGTCGGCGGTCTCTCCGTCATCAATACCATGGTCATGACGGTCACCGAGCGGGTACGAGAGATCGGCATCAAAAAGGCGGTCGGCGCGCCGACCGGCGCCATCCTGCGCGAGTTCGTGATCGAGGCCACGCTGCTGGGGGCCATCGGCGGCGTGATCGGCGTTTCCGCGGGGGCACTGCTGGTGCTCATCCTGAACGCCCAGACGGCCGGGTCCGGCACGTCGGTCTTCCTGCTGACGCCAATGCTCCTGCTGCGCTCGTTCCTCTTCGCCACCATCCTCGGCGCGCTGGCCGGGATCTACCCCGCGTTCCGGGCCGCACGCCTCGACCCCGTCACCGCCCTGCGAAGCACGTGATGAGCAGCATGCCGATTCTCGTTGCCCGCGATCTGGTGAAGGTCTACCAGCGCGGCTCGTCGGAGGTGCGCGCGGTGGACGGCGTGACCCTCAACGTGGAGGCTGGCGAGTTCATGGCCATCATGGGCCGATCGGGATCGGGCAAGACGACCCTGCTGGACCTACTGGGGTGCCTCCTGCGGCCCACGAGCGGCGCGCTGGAGATCGACGGCCGGAGCGCGATCGGCGCATCCGATGGCGAGCTGGCGACCATCCGACGCGAGCGCATCGGCTTCGTGTTCCAGGAGTTCAACCTCATCCCAACGCTGACCGCCCTGGAGAACGTCCTGCTGCCGCTGCGCTACGGCCCGCGACGTCCCGACCGGCAGGCCCGGGCTACGGAGCTGCTGGAGCTGGTGGGCCTTGGAAGCCGGACGTCGCATCGGCCCACCGAGCTGTCGGGCGGTGAGCAGCAGCGGGTTGCCATCGCCCGCTCCCTGGTCAACGAGCCGGCCGTCATCCTGGCCGATGAGCCGACCGGCGAGCTCGATTCCGCCACCTCGGACACGCTTATGGAGACCTTACGCAGCCTGCACCGCGACCGGCAGGTGACGATCATCATCGTCACGCATGACGCCGGCATTGCCGGCCGGACGGACCGGGTCGTGCGCCTCTCGGACGGACGAGTCGTCGCCGATGAGCGCCGCGACGAGCCGGGCTTCGATCGCGCCCTGGCCGACAAGCCGGCGGCGAACGGTCATGGTGGACGCGTGTGGGCGGGCGTCCGATGATCGAGGTCAGCGGGCTGGGCAAGCGCTTCCGTTCATTGATTGCCGTCCACGACCTGAGCTTCACCGTGGGCGAAGGGGAGATCTTCGGCATCCTGGGTCCGAACGGGGCCGGCAAGACCACGTCCGTGCGCATGCTGTCCGGCCTCATCGCGCCGTCGGAGGGCACCGCGCGCATCAATGGCATGGAGCTCGGCGCGCAGTCGCAGGCCATCCGCGCCATCACCGGCATCCTGACCGAGACTCCGGGCCTGCACGACAAGCTCACCGCGCGGGAGAATCTCGGCTACTACGGCCGCCTGTACGGCCTGCGCGGCGCCAACCTGCGACGGGCCGTGGACCGATACCTCGGCATCGTCGGGCTGCCAGATGTCGGAGACCGACGCGTCGGGGGCTTCAGCAAGGGCATGCGCCAGAAGGTCGCCATCGCGCGCGCCCTGCTCCACGAGCCGGAGGTCCTGTACCTGGACGAACCGACGAGCGCGCTCGACCCGTCGGCGGCAAAGACGATCCGCGACTTCGTCGCCACCCTGCGGGACGCCGGGCGCTCCATCGTCGTGTGCACCCACAACCTGGACGAGGCGGAGCGCCTGTGCGAACGCATCGGCATCATGCGCGGGACGCTGCTCCAGGTCGACACGCCGGCGCGGCTGCGACGCCGCAATGGATCCGCCTCGGTCCGCGTGGAGCTGGTGGGAGCGCGGCGCCCGGAGTCGTTCCTCGACATGCTTGCCGCGCTGCCGTTCGTGGAGGCCGCGCGCGCCACCGACGGCATGCTGCTCGTCGAGGTGGGGGATCCGCGGGGCGACAATCCCGAGCTGGTGCGAGCCCTGGTCGACGCGGGCGCGCGTATCGTGGCCGTGGCTGAGGAGTCCGTCACGCTCGAGCAGGCGTACCTCGACCTGGTCGGCGAGTCCGGCGTGCGCGACGCGCGGGTGGCCTGATGCGACCGGGATTCATCTGGGCCGTGCTCACCAAGGAGGCGCGCGACCTGCTCGCCAACCGGCTGCTGCTTGGCGCGGTCGTCTTCCCGGCCCTCATCTTCGCGGCCATCCCGACCGGCATCGTGGCCTTCATCGAGGTCAACGAGCTCGATCCGGGCCAGATGGGCCAGATCGAGCAGTACATCAGCCAGTTCCCGGACCTGGATCCGAAACTGGCGGCGCAGGGGTTCATCGTGCTCAACTTCATGGCCTACTTCCTCCTCATCCCGGCCATGGTGCCGATGGCGATCGCGACCCAGTCGGTCATCGGCGAGAAGACGGCGCGGTCGCTGGAGCCCCAGTTGGCGACACCGATGGAGGTCAGCGAGCTGCTCATCGGCAAGGCCATCGCCTCTGCCACGCCGGCCGTGCTCGCCACATGGGGTGTCTTCCTGCTCTACGGGTTCGTGAACGGCGCGATTGCCGAGCCGGTCCTGACCGAGCTCATCTTCAACGACGTGTGGCGCGTGGCGATGATCAGCCTGGTCCCGCTCATCTGCCTGCTCAGCGTCCTGCTCGGCATCATCGTGAGCTCGCGCGTGACCGATGCGCGCACGGCCCAGCAGATCGGCGGCTTCATCGTGATCCCCGTCATTGGCGTGGCGGTCGCCGGCTTCTTCAGCGGGCAGGCGTCGTTCAGCATGCAGCAGGTCCTGATCGGTAATCTGATCGTGGCCGTACTGATCGGCCTGGCGCTGGTGATCGGCAACTGGATCTTCGACCGCGAGGCGATCCTCACGCGCCTGGGCTAAAGCCGATACATCGGCGTCCGATGGCATGAACACCCACCCGTGTCGCGCTGCGCCGATACATCGGCCCAGATTCCGCACGAAGAGTGCGCCCACGCGCAGTCCACCCCAAGCGAGGGCCGATACATCGTTGCCACGGCGCGTGGCGACGGACCCACGACGCGTTCCGCCGATACGTCGCCGCGACAGTCAGTCCGGCGAGCGGTCCTCGATCTCCCAGGCGTGGTCCAGCACGTGCCACGCGGCTCGGCGTGTCGCGTAGCGCGGCGACCAAACGTTCCGCGTCCTGCTGGGGTTGTCGACCGGCCGGCCCGCGGCCAGGGCTGTCAATGCATCGGTGAAGGCGCGACGAAGGTTGGCACCTTCGGGATCGGGCGCTCGTGAGCCGAGCTTGTGCAGGTAGGCGGACTCGGCGTCGCGCACGTGGCCGATGATCTTGGCGAGGTCGCGACCGCCGCCACGCGGACCCGTGCTGAGCTTGACGCCCGCAGCCTTCTTCGCCACCGCATCGAGTATCGCCCACGAGGCCTCCAGCAACGCCACCAGGCGCGCCAGGTCCGCGCCGGAGACGGGCTGCTCCTCCGCCCGGGCCGACTTTCCCGGCGCGCCGAACTCGGTGGTGCCATTCCCGCGAAGGCGCTCGAGGATCTCAAGGCCCCGAACCGTGGCCGGGTGCGCGAATGGAAGCCGCGCCCGTCGGGCGACGACAGCGTAGCGGGGGCCGTAGTCGAGAAGCGACTGGAGCGCATCGTCCTCGCTGCGGCCCGAGCGCGCCCAGCCGGGCCAGTCGAGCGCGCTGGCGAAGGTCTTCTTGGGCGCGACCTCCAGGACGACGGTCACGCTCATGGACGTCGATGGGTCAGGCGCCGTGATGCTCGCGGCTGTGAAGTCGCGCGATCAGGGCGCGCATGATGGGCACGGCGATCTCCGGGTGCTCCTCCAGCAGCGCGGTGAACTCCCAGGCCGGGAAGAGCAGGCAGTCGGTCTCCTCGTTGGCCACGACCGTGGCGGAGCGGGGATGCTCCTCGATCAGGGCCAGCTCACCGAAGAAGTCGCCGGTCGACAACTGGCCGATGGCTTCGCCGGTGCGTTCGACGCGTGCCCGACCCTTCAGCACGATGTAGAGCGCGGTCCCGGTCGAGCCCTCCTTCACGATCGTCTCGTCCGCGGCGTACGTGCGGCGCTTGCCGATTTC